>JACMKW010000271.1 GCA_014379885.1 Rhizobacter sp. | reverse complement strand
TGGGCGCAAAGGCCACTACCAGCATCGAGGCGGCTTGCAAGATGCCGCCGTTGCGCACCAGCACGTCGCCATCCATCAGCGAGCGAATGCGCGGCATGGCCAGCGCCGCCATCACCGCGCCGCAGCCCATGGACACCAGCAACAGCGTGAAAGTGCCAGCCCCGCCGCCATGCATCTGCTTGGCCACCAGCGGCAAGAGCGAGGTGAGCGCGATGGCCTGCAAGAAGAACGAGGTGATGCGCAACAAAATGGCGCGCATGGGCACCGATTCGCGCACGTGACGCACCCCCACACGAATGGCACCGAAGAAGCGTTCGGCCGGCAGCGCACTCACCTTCGGCTCGGTGCGCCAGCGCATGATCACGAAGCCGCAGATCACCGACAGCACCGCATTCAGCGCAAACACATAGGCACTGCCCAGCCCGGCGATCAGGGCGCCGGCGAGGATGGGCCCGAAGATGCGCGAGGTGTTCATCGCAATGCCGTTGAGCGCCAGCGCCGCTGGCAGCTGTGACTTCGGAATCAGCTCGGGGATCACCGCTGAAAACACCGGCCAGCGCATGGCCAGACCAATGCCGTTGGCAAAGGTGAGCAGCAGCAAGAGCGGCGCCACCATGTGCCCGCTCAGCGTGACGACGCACATCAGCACGCCCACCGTCGCCACCCAGAACTGGGTGAAGATGAAGTACTTGCGCCGGTCGAGGATGTCAGCCAGCGCCCCGCTGGGCATGCCGAGAAAGAACACCGGCAAGGTGGAGGCCGACTGCACCAGCGCCACCATCATCGGCGAGGTGGTGAGCGAGGTCATCATCCACGCTGCCGCCACATCGTTCATCCACATGCACACGTTGGCGGTGAGCCAGACGCTCCACAGCATGCGGAACACCGGCTGGCGCAATGGCGCCCACGGGGACTCACGCACGGGTTGCGTGGATGACGGTTCGGTCACATCGTGTCTCCTGTTCCGGATTGCGGCAATACGCTTCGCCCACCTCCGTTCGCCTTGAGCCTGTCGACGGGCCCTTCGACAGGCTCAGGACAGGCTTCGACAAGCTCAGCCCGAACGGATCCATTGCACCTACCCAGCCGCCAACACCCGGTGCGGCTTCATCCCCGCATCCAGCAGCTTGCCCTTGCGCGCACGCTTGCCCGCATACACCGCGAGCGACGCACCCTTGATCTCTTCTTCCTTCGCCTTGCCGCCACGGCCCGTGCCCAGCGCCTTGAGGGCGTTGGCGCAGGTGGCCACCGACACCAGCGGGTCTTTCACGTCCACATCCATCAACGTGAGGCCGCGCCCGCCCTTGGGTTGCAACTTCAACTCGTCGAGCTTGAACACCAGCAGGCGACCGCTCATCGAGAGACAAGCCACCTGGCTGTGGGTCGGCGCAATTGGCACAGGCGGCAGCACCTTCTCGGTGTCTTCCAGCGTGAGGAAGCTCTTGCCACCTTTTTGCCGGCTGATCAAGTCACCCACCTGGGCCAGCAGACCGAAGCCGCCGGTGTTGGCCAGCAGTAAGGGCGTAGCAGCCGCTGCAGCAAAGTAATGCAGTGGCTGCGTGCCCGTTTCCAGTTCCACCAGCGTAGTGATGGGCTGGCCGTCACCGCGCCCGCCCGGCAGCTGCGCCACGGCGGTGGAGTACACACGCCCATTGCTGCCGAACACCAGCAAGGGGTCGACCGTGCGGCAAGGGAACACGCCATAGAGCCCGTCACCCGCCTTGAAGGCCAGCGTGGCGGTGTCAATCTCATGGCCCTTGAGCGCACGTACCCAGCCCTTGAGGCTCACCACCACCGTCACCGGCTCGTCGATCACCTTGATCTCGGCCACCGATTTCTTCTCGGCCTGGATCAGCGTGCGGCGCTCGTCGCCATGCTGTTTGGCATCGGCCTCGATCTCCTTGATCACGGTGCGCTTGAGCGAGGCGGGGCTGTTGAGAATGTCTTCGAGCTTGGCCTGGTCGACGCGAAGCTCTTTCAGGTCTTGCTCGATCTTGATGCCTTCCAGCCGCGCCAACTGGCGCAGGCGGATGTCAAGAATGTCTTCGGCCTGGACCTGGCTCAGCTTGAAGCGGTCGATGAGCGCCTGCTTGGGCTCGTCAGCGTGCCGAATGATGCGGATCACTTCGTCGATGTTGAGCAGCACCAGCTGCCGCCCTTCGAGGATGTGGATGCGCGCCAGCACCTTGTCGAGGCGGTGTTGCGAGCGGCGCTGCACCGTCTCTGCGCGGAAGGCCACCCACTCGACCAGCATCTGGCGCAGGCTCTTTTGCGTGGGCCGCCCGTCGCTGCCAATCATGGTGAGGTTGATGGGCGCCGAGCTTTCCAGGCTGGTGTGCGCCAGGAGCGTGGTAATGAGCTCTTGTTGTTCGATGCGGCTGGTCTTGGGTTCGAACACCAGGCGCACCGCAGCGTCTTTGCTTGATTCGTCGCGCACTGCATCGAGCACGGCCAGTACCGTGGTCTTCAGCTGTACCTGCTCAGCACTCAGCGCTTTCTTGCCCGCCTTGATTTTGGGGTTGGTGAGTTCCTCGATCTCTTCCAGCACCTTTTGCGAACTGGTGCCCGGCGGCAACTCGTTGACCACCAGCTGCCACTGCCCACGCGCCAATTCCTCGATCTTCCAGCGCGCACGCACCTTCAGGCTGCCACGGCCAGTGGCGTAGGCGGCGCGGATGTCAACGGCGTCGCTGATGATCTGCCCGCCGCCTGCGTAGTCGGGGCCCGGGATCAGCGCGGCGAGATCGTCGTCACTCAACTTGTCGTTGCGGATCAGCGCGACCGCGGCTGCGGCCACCTCACGCAGGTTGTGCGAGGGCACCTCGGTGGCCAGGCCCACGGCAATGCCGCTGGCGCCGTTGAGTAGCACGAACGGCAGGCGCGCCGGCAACAAGCGCGGCTCTTGTTCAGAGCCGTCGTAGTTCGGCGTGAAGTCAACCGTGCCTTCGTCCAGCTCATCGAGCAGCAGGCGCGAAATGGGTGCCAGGCGCGCCTCGGTGTAGCGCATCGCTGCGGCACCGTCGCCGTCGCGCGAACCGAAGTTGCCTTGCCCGTCGATCAACGGATAGCGCTGCGAAAAATCTTGCGCCATGCGCACCAGTGCGTCATAGGCGGCCTGGTCGCTGTGCGGGTGGAACTTGCCGAGTACGTCGCCCACCACGCGAGCGCTTTTCATCGGCTTGGCGCCTGCGGTGCCGGTGAAAGCCAGGCCCAGCCGCGTCATCGAGAACAGGATGCGCCGCTGTACGGGTTTCTGGCCATCGCACACGTCGGGCAAGGCGCGGCCTTTCACCACGCTCAATGCGTATTCAAGGTAGGCACGCTCGGCGTAGTGGGCCAGCGTGATGGCGTCACCGCTTTCGGCGCGGCTGTCAGGGATGTCAGTGGTCATCGTGGCTCGGACAGATCATCGGTTCGGGGCTGAAGCAACCGCAGCCCCATGCATTTGCAACTCTTTGGCGCCGCGCGGCAGCCTGTTCTGCAACAGCGCCCAGTACAGCTCCAGCACCAGATGCACATGGGCCTGGGTCTCAGCAATCGGCGGCATGCCGCCGCCGTGTTTCATCACCGTGCCGGTGCCGGCATTCCAGGCGGCCAGGGCCACGTCAACACGGCCGAAGCGGCGCATCAGCTGCGACAACAGGCGTGCGCCGGTGAGGATGTTGTGGCGTGCATCGAGCAGGCGTTTGGCTTCGGCAGCACGGGCTTCAGGCGTCGCCCCCACCGGCATGATCTGCATCAAGCCCACCGCACCTTTGGGTGACACCGCAGTGGCCACAAAGCCGGATTCGACCGCGATGATGGCTTTCAGCAGCTCGATGTCGACCGCATGCAGCTTGGCTGCCTCGCGAAGAATCGCCTGCAGCGACTTCACCTCGGGCGCGAACTCCAACCAGGTGAGCAGCCCACCGGCGCCATCGGCCTTGCCCGGCACACGCGTCTCGCCACCGGCGGCGTTGCCCATCACCAGGCGATAACGCGAGTCGACCTGGGTCGGCGAAACATGTGCCACGCCCGCACCATCGACAAAGCCCCACAGCTCCGCGTGCGCGCACAGCGGCGCGAGCAGCATCAGTGGCAGCCAGGCTTTCACGCCGCACCTGCCTCACGCCGATCTTGAAGGGCCTGGTACTCGCTGGCCAGCATCGACATCACGATCAGCGAGTCATAACCACCATCGAAGGTTTTTACGCTTTCGCGCAGACGCCCTTCTTCGACAAAACCTTCGCTGAGGTACAGCGCCTGGGCTCGGGTGTTGAGCGACTTCACATCCAGCCAAAAACGGTGAGCGCCCAGATCGCGAAAAGCCATCTGCGCCAGCAGCCTCACGCAGGCTCGGCCGAGGCCAAGGCCCTGGCCCTCGGTCTGCAACACGATGCGTTTCAACTCCACCGAGTGATGCGGGTTGCGGCACCCTTGCAGGATCACGAAGCCGGCCGAGTGGTAGTCTGCACCCGCCTCGACGATGAAATGGCGAAAGTCAGGGAAGCGCACCGCACCTTCATGCTGAATGCGCTCCCAGGGTGTGATGAAGGGCAGATTCTGGGAATCGAGCTCCACCGAGCTGACGAAATCGAGATCGCTCAGCATCGTGGGGCGCAGGCGCACGCCGGTCGAAAACGGATTCACCGCGTGAACCACCACAAGGCTCCGGCCAGCACGATCTGTGTGCCGGCGAGCGTCAAGAATCCCGTCCAGCTCGGCTCAAACTGCTCGCGCATTTGCTGCACGGCCCAGTCTTTCAACGCCTCTTCATGCAGTTGCCCATCAACCACCGCGCCCACCGGCAGCGCACCGCTTTGTGTGATGCGCGCATCGAACTTGCCCACGTAGTAGATGCCGAGCCGGCGCAGCGGCCGCGGGACGATCGAGCCGTCGTTGCGCAGGAACTCCTTGAACGATGCGGTCAACTTGCCCGGCGCCGACAGCATGCCGGCCAAGCTGCCCGGCCGGCGCGATTCGGTCATCTGCATGAAGCGCCCGAGCGTCTGGTCGAACAGCAGGCCACCGTGCGAATGAGACAGATTGCTTAGCATGCGAAGGATCCCGCGCTGGTGGCCCACCAGGCCGTAGAAGATCAGGAAAAACACGAAACCCATGGCCGCCGTGGCCATCGGGCCCGGCCGCGACGGCAGCACGCCAATCAGCACCAGCAACACCGTGCCGCTCACCACCAGGCCGGCCAGGCTGCACTTGAGCACCTCCTTCACGTACTGCAGCCCGTTGCTCATCAGCGGCTTGATCACGTCGATGTTCATTCTTGTCTCTTCCCGCTTGTTCTTGTGATCAGACATCGACTTCGACATCGTCGCCGTGCAGCTCCATCAGGTCGCGGCGCGCCTGCGCCTCGCCCTTGCCCATCAGCTTGGTGAGCGAGTCGGTTGTGGCCGCGAAGTCGAGTAGCCCAAAAGCCACCTGGAGCAAACGCCGTGTGTCAGGGTTGAGCGTGGTGTCCCACAGTTGCTCCGCGTTCATTTCGCCCAGTCCCTTGAAGCGGCTGATGCTCCATGAATTTTCACGCGCACCTTCCTTGCGCAGCTTGTCGAGCGTGGCAGTGAGCTCGCCTTCGTCGAGCGCGTAGATCTTGGCAGCATGCTTCTTGCCACGCGCAGGCGCATCGACGCGGAAGAGCGGTGGCTTGGCCACATAGATGTTGCCGCTCTCGATGAGCTTGGGAAAGTGGCGGAAGAACAGCGTAAGCAGCAGCACCTGAATGTGCGAACCGTCCACGTCAGCGTCGCTCAGGATGCAGATCTTGCCGTAGCGCAGGCCGCTCAGGTCAGGCGTGTCGTTGGGGCCATGGGGGTCGATGCCGATGGCCACCGAGATGTCGTGAATTTCGTTGTTGGCAAAGAGGCGGTCGCGCTCCACCTCCCAGGCGTTGAGCACCTTGCCACGCAGCGGCAGGATCGCCTGCGTTTCCTTGTTGCGGCCCATCTTGGCGCTGCCGCCGGCCGAGTCGCCTTCGACGAGAAAGAGTTCGTTCAACGTGAGATCGCGACTCTCGCAGTCGGTGAGCTTGCCCGGGAGCACGGCCACGCCAGAGCCCTTGCGCTTTTCAACCTTCTGGCTGGCGCGCTGACGTGTCTGCGCCTGCTTGATGACGAGTTCGGCCAGTTTTTTGCCCAGATCCACATGCTGGTTGAGCCACAGCTCCAGCGCAGGCTTGACGTAGGTGGACACCAGGCGCAGCGCATCGCGGCTGTTCAGCCGCTCCTTGATCTGGCCCTGAAACTGCGGGTCGAGCACCTTCGCGCTCAACACGAAGCTGGCGCGCGAAAACACGTCTTCGGGCATCAGCTTCACACCCTTGGGAAGCAAGCTGTGCAGGTCGATGAAGCCTTTCAC
>JACMKW010000270.1 GCA_014379885.1 Rhizobacter sp. | reverse complement strand
GTGCTGGCCGTCACGTTTCTGGCCATGAACTACTGGGGTATTGGCCTGCACAAGATCTCGCTGGGCTCGCTCATCATCGCGCTCGGTCTGATGGTGGACGACGCGATCATCGCGGTCGAGATGATGGTGCGCAAACTCGAAGAGGGTTATGACAAGCTGCGCGCCGCGACCTTCGCCTACGAAGCCACGGCCATGCCCATGCTGACCGGTACGCTGATCACCGCGGTGGGCTTTCTGCCGATCGGCCTGGCGCAATCGACGGTAGGCGAGTACACCTTCGCCATCTTTGCTGTGACGGCCGCGGCGCTGCTGATCTCGTGGCTGGTGTCGGTGTACTTCGTGCCCTACCTCGGCACGCTGCTGCTCAAGACCAAGGCGCACGTCTCTGGTGAAGGGCATGCCGACGATCAACCGCACGAACTCTTCGACACGCCGTTCTACACACGCTTTCGTGCCCTGGTGAACTGGTGCGTGGGTCACCGCTGGATCACCATCGGCCTGACCATTGGCACGCTGTTGCTGGGCCTGTTCGGCATGGGCAAGGTGCAAAACCAGTTCTTCCCTGATTCGAACCGGCTCGAAGTGTTGGTCGACCTCTGGTACCCGGAGGGCACCTCTTATTCGGCCAACGAGGCGGTGACCAAGCGTGTGGAAGCGCGTTTGATGAAGCTCGAAGGTGTCGACCACGTCACCACCTGGGTGGGCAGCGGTGTGCCGCGTTTTGCGCTCGTGCTCGACCAGATCTTTCCGCAGAGCAACGTGAGCCAGATCGTCGTGCTGCCCAAAGACATCGCAGGGCGCGAGCGCCTGCGCAAGCTGCTGCCAGAACTGCTTGCCACCGAGTTCCCTGAAGCACGCGCCAGGCCGAAGCTGTTGCCCAACGGGCCGCCGGTACCGTACCCGGTGCAGTTCCGCGTGGTCGGGCCCGACCCGGCCAAGGTTCGCGCTTATGCCGACGAGGTGAAGGCCATCATGCACACCAACGCCAACATGCGCGGCATCAACGACAACTGGAACGAGGCGGTCAAGGTGTTGCGGCTGGATGTGGACCAGGACAAAGCGCGTGCGCTCGGTGTGTCCAGCCAGGCCATCGCTCAGGCTGCCCGCACCATGAACAGCGGCACCAACGTAGGCCAGTACCGTGACGGCGACAAGTTGATCGACATCGTGTTGCGCCAACCGCCGTCGGAGCGCAGCGCGCTCACCGATCTGGCCAATGCCTATGTGCCCACGACCACCGGCCGCAGCATCCCGCTGGGCCAGATCGCCAAGGCCAACTTCGTGTGGGAACCGGGTGTGTTGTGGCGTGAGAACCGAGACTACGCGGCCACGGTGCAGGGCGACATCGTCGACGGGTTGCAGGGGGCCACCGTCACCGAGCAGTTGAACCCACTGTTCAACCCGATACGCGCGAAGATGCCGCAAGGCTACCGCGTGGAAGTGGCCGGGGCGGTGGAAGAAAGCAGCAAGGGCCAGGGCTCGATCGCCGCTGGTGCGCCGCTGATGCTGTTCATCATGTTCACGCTGCTGATGCTGCAACTGCAAAGCTTCAGCCGCTCGGTGTTGGTGTTCCTCACCGCTCCGATGGGCATTGCCGGTGTGGCGGGGGCCTTGCTGCTGCTCAACCGGCCCTTCGGCTTCGTGGCCTTGCTGGGGGTGATCGCGCTGATGGGCATGATCATGCGCAACTCGGTGATCCTGATCGACCAGATCGAGCAAGACCGCGCGCGCGGCGTACCCACCTGGAACGCCATCGTCGAGGCAGCGGTGCGGCGTTTCCGGCCCATCATCCTGACGGCGGCGGCGGCGGTGCTCGCGATGATCCCGCTGTCTCGCAGCGTGTTCTGGGGGCCAATGGCGGTGGCCATCATGGGTGGTTTGATCGTAGCCACCGTCTTGACCTTGCTCGCCTTGCCAGCGATGTACGCGGCCTGGTTCCGCGTCAAACCGGCCGATCAGGAGCAGGTGCCCGCAAGCGGCTAAAATCCGCGGTTCACCGAATTCCCACCAAGAAGGGGTCGCCGTGGCGGCCCCGCTTTTTTTCCGATACCCGCGCGGGTGGCGAAATTGGTAGACGCACCAGGTTTAGGTCCTGACGCCAGCAATGGTGTGCGGGTTCGAGTCCCGCCCCGCGCACCAGCAATATCAAACCAGAGAGTCCGCAAACATCATGGCTGTCACTGTTGAAACCCTCGAGAAGCTCGAACGCCGCATCACGCTGACGCTCGCTGCCGACACCATCAACAACGAGGTGCAGTCGCGCCTCAAGCGCCTCGCGCGCACCGTCAAGGCCGACGGCTTTCGACCCGGCAAGGTGCCCATGAGCGTGGTCACCCAGCGCTACGGCTATTCGGTGCAATACGAAGTCATGAACGACAAGGTCGGCCAGGCCTTCCAGCAGGCCACCAACGAAGCCAACCTGCGTGTGGCCGGCCAGCCCCGCATCACCGAGAAAGAAGCCGCGCCCGAAGGCCAGATGGCTTTCGACGCCACCTTCGAGGTTTATCCCGAGGTGAAGCTGGGTGACCTGGGCACCGCTGAAGTTGAACGTGTCAGCACCGAAGTGACCGAGGCGGCCATCGACAAGACGCTTGGCATCCTGCGCATGCAGCGCCGCACCTTCGCTCAACGTGCGAAGACCGAAGCAGCGACCGAAGGTGACCTGGTCACCATCGACT
>JACMKW010000031.1 GCA_014379885.1 Rhizobacter sp. | reverse complement strand
TGCTGCCATCGGGTCGCGACCCCAAGTAGCCTGCGTTGTTGGCGCACTGCGACGCCCAGCCTCCACATTCCCATGAACACAGCCCAAACCGTTGACACCCACGCCAAGGTCCTGATCCTCGGCTCCGGCCCCGCCGGCTACACCGCCGCGGTCTACGCCGCGCGCGCCAACCTGAAGCCGATGCTGATCACCGGCATGGCCCAGGGCGGCCAGTTGATGACCACCACCGATGTCGACAACTGGCCCGCCGACAGCGACGGCGTGCAGGGCCCGGACTTGATGAAACGATTTCTGGACCACGCCGAGCGTTTCCAGACCCGGGTCGTTCACGATCACATCCAGACCGTCGACTTCGCCAAGCGGCCGTTCACCCTGATCGGCGACTCCGCTCGCTACACCGCCGACGCACTCGTCATCGCCACGGGGGCCAGCGCCAAGTACCTCGGCCTGCCCAGCGAAGAAGCCTTCATGGGCCGCGGCGTCAGCGGCTGCGCCACCTGCGACGGCTTCTTCTACAAGGGCCAGGAGGTGTGCGTGGTCGGCGGCGGAAATACCGCGGTCGAAGAGGCGCTCTACTTGTCCAACATCGCCAGCAAGGTGCATCTGATCCACAGGCGCGACAAGTTCCGCGCCGAAGCGATCCTGGTCGACAAGCTGATGGACAAAGTCGCCGCAGGAAAGATGCAATTGCATTTGTGGCACACGCTGGACGAGGTGCTGGGCGACGCATCGGGCGTCACCGGCGTTCGCATCCGCAGCACCGACAGTGGCGCCACCAGCGAGCTGAAGCTGCAAGGCTGCTTCATCGCCATCGGCCACCAACCCAACACCGACATCTTCAAGGGCCAGCTCGAGATGAAGGACGGCTACATCATCACCCGCACCGGGCTGAACGGCATGGCCACGATGACCAGCGTGCCGGGCGTCTTCGCGGCCGGCGACGTACAGGACCATGTCTACCGCCAGGCCATCACCAGCGCCGGCACCGGCTGCATGGCCGCACTCGACGCCCAGCGCTTCCTCGAGCAGCAAGACTGAGCCGCAGGGCTGCGCGGCTCGGGCAAGCCCTGGTTTGCCGCTATACTCGCGCTCTTTGCCGAAAACGGCAGAAACCCAACTTTTCGAGATTGTGGAGGTGCCTCATGGCACGCGTCTGTCAGGTCACGGGCAAAGGCCCGATGGTGGGGAACAACGTCTCCCACGCCAACAACAAAACCAAGCGCCGGTTCCTGCCGAACCTGCAGTACCGCCGCTTCTGGCTCGAAACCGAGAACCGCTGGGTGCGCCTTCGCATCACCAATGCGGCGCTGCGCTTGATCGACAAGCTCGGCATCGAGCACGTCGTCGCCGACCTTCGCGCCCGCGGCGCCCTTTGAGCTAGGAGCACAAGATGGCCACCAAAGGCGGACGCGAAAAGATCAAGCTGGAGTCTTCAGCCGGCACCGGGCACTTCTACACCACGGCCAAGAACAAGAAGACGACGCCCGAGAAGCTCGAATTCATGAAGTTCGATCCGAAGGCACGCAAGCACGTGCTCTACAAAGAAACAAAATTGAAGTAAACAAGAAGAAAAGCGGGGTCGCCACGGCGACCCCTTCTGTTTGTTGGGCCGCTGATGCGGCCCCTTTTTTTGTCTGCGTTACGCGTGCGCTGCGCGCAGCTTGAGCGAGAACTCCTGCAAGGCAGCCACGCCACTCTCCTCGGCGCGTTTGCACCATGCTTGCAGTTCGGCGACCAGTTGCTCGGCAGAAACGTTGGTCCGCGTCCACATCTGGCGCAACTCTTCGCGCATGGCCACCAGCTTGGCCAGGGCCGGGCTCTGAGCAATTGCCTGGGCCATCTGCGGCTTCACGACATGCGGGATCTGGTCGTCGTCGCGGTGCAACCAGCGCTTGGCCAGTCTCATTTCGGTCCAGCGCTGGCTGTTGTGGGCGCCCTGCGCCTTGAGCTTGTCGAGTTCGTCGACAACCGTCTGCTTCAAGCCCGCAGCGTAGTGCGCCATGACCTCGTAGCGGTTGGCGATCAGAGCTTCCAGCGTCTGGCCGTCGGCCACCCGCACAGCGCCCAGCGCGAGCTTCGGCGGCGTCTTGCGGACCTTGGCCAGGCCGAGCATCTCCAGACCGCGGATATAGGTCCAGCCGATGTCGAACTCATACGGCTTGA
>JACMKW010000269.1 GCA_014379885.1 Rhizobacter sp. | reverse complement strand
GCCTTCGGTGATGGGCCCCGCGCTCGGCGCCGTGGTGCTGTCGCTGATGGATGCGTTTCTGGCGCGCTGGCCTGGGCTGCAGCATTTCACCTACGGCGCGCTGCTGCTGTTTGCGCTGTACGCCATGCCGCAAGGCCTGGCGGGTGCCTTGAGCGCGCTTGGCCGCAAGCTGTGGCCCAGCCTGCACCGCGCCGACCCGCTGCCCGTGGTGGCTGGCGAGTGGGCGCCCCTCTACCCGGCTGCGCGTGATGCCAGCGGCGTGATGCTGCGCGCCAGCGGTGTGCACAAGGCTTATGGCGGTGTGGTGCCCACCAACGACGTGAGCCTGGAACTGCGGCCGGGCCATGTGCACGCGCTGATCGGGCCCAACGGTGCAGGCAAGACCACGCTGCTCAACATCCTCTCGGGCATCGTGTCGCCTGACCGCGGCCGCATCGAATTTGCCGGTGCCGACATCACCCGTTGCGGCGCCAGCGAGGTGTGCCAGCGCGGCATTGGCCGCACCTTCCAGAACCTGAAATTGTTCCCGCACATGAGCGTGCTCGACAACGTGCTGGTCGGCCTGCACCCACATCTGCGCGTGGGCTTCTGGGCGAGCCTCGTGGGCTGGCGCAGCGCACGCGCTGAAGAACGCGGGGCACGTGAAGAAGCAACCCGCTTGCTGGCGTTTGTGGGGCTGGCCGAACGTGCACACGACGAAGCCGGCAGCCTGCCCTATGGCCTGCAGCGCCGCCTGGAACTCACCCGCGCCCTGGCCACCCACCCGCGCCTGCTGCTGCTAGACGAACCCGCCGCCGGCCTCAACCCTCAGGAGACCGAGGCGCTGACAGCCCTGATCGCGCGCATCGCCGCCAAGGGCATCACGGTGCTGCTGATCGAGCACCACATGGATCTGGTGATGGCCGTGTCAGACCACGTGGTGGTGCTGGATCACGGCGTGAAGATCGCCGAAGGCACACCGGCCGAGGTGCAACGCAACCCGCAAGTCATTGCCGCCTACCTGGGCGTGGACGACGAAGAACAGGCCATCGTAGAGAGTGCAGCATGCTGAAAGTCACCGACCTGCGGGTGAACTACGGCGCCATCGAAGCGCTCAAGGGCGTGAGCCTGGAGGTGCATGCCGGCGAGGTGGTCACGCTGATCGGCGGCAACGGGGCGGGCAAGAGCACGCTGATGCGCGCGATTTCGGGCCTGGAACCGTTGGCCGGCGGAAGCATCACGTTCGGAGGCCAGAGCCTCGCTTCCTTGCCCGCTCACCGCCGCGTTGAACTGGGCATTGCGCAGTCACCCGAAGGCCGGCAAGTATTTGCCGACCAGAGCGTGCGTGACAACCTGATGCTCGGCGCCTACCTGCGCAAGGGCGACGAAGCGGGCATCGCCGCCGACATCACCGCGCAGTTCGACACCTTCCCGCGCCTGCGTGAGCGGCAGCACCAGCTCGCCGGCACGCTGAGTGGCGGTGAGCAGCAGATGCTCGCCATCAGCCGTGCCTTGATGGCACGCCCCAAGCTCCTCTTGCTCGATGAACCTTCGCTCGGCCTGGCACCGTTGGTGGTGAAAGAGATCTTCGCCGTGATCCGGGCGCTGAAGGCGCGCGGCGTCACTTTGTTGCTGGTCGAGCAAATGGCCAACCAGGCGCTCAAGGTCGCCGACCGTGCCTATGTGCTGAAGACCGGCCAGATCACCTCCAGCGGCCCCGCCGCGGCGCTGCTGAGCGAACCCGCAGTGCGCGAGGCCTACCTCGGCAAGCACTGAGCTCCGGCTCATCCCCTTACCGTCATCGGACACACCCATGAGCACCTCGCCTTCCAGCCGGCTTTCCGGCTTTCACAAACAATCGGTCGCCGAGCGCATCGAGCGTGTGGCCGGCATCGTCGGCCTGGACAGCGGCGACCGCGCTTTGCTGGCCAACACCGGCAGCCTGCCCGCAGACCTGGCCGACCACCTGATCGAGAACGTGATCGGCACCATGGCCATCCCGATCGGCATTGCCACCAACATGAAGGTGGATGGGCGCGACGTGCTGGTGCCGATGGCGACCGAAGAGTCGTCGGTGGTGGCGGCGGTGTGCAACGCGGCGCGCCAGTCGTATGACAGCGGCGGCTTCATCACCTCGATGTCGGGCACGCTGATGATTGCGCAGATCCAGTTGGTGCAGGTGAGCGACCCCGAGAACGCGCGCCTGAGCATTCTTGAGCGCATTGAAGAGATCCGCGGCATCTGCAACGAATGCGACCCCATCCTCGTCAAACTCGGCGGAGGTTTCCGCGAGCTTGAAGTGCGTGTGATGGACACCCGCTCAGGGCCGATGGTCATCACCCACATCATCGTGGACACACGCGACGCGATGGGTGCGAACGCCGTCAACACCATGGCCGAAAAGCTCGCCCCGTCGATCGCGGCTTGGACGGGCGGCCGCACCTACCTGCGCATCCTGTCCAACCTGGCCGACCGCCGCCTGGCGCGCGCACGCTGCGTGTGGCGGGCCGAAGACATCGGCAGCCCAGGCATGGCCGGTGAAAGCGTACGCGACGGCATGTTGCTGGCCTACCACTTCGCCGAGGCCGACCCGTACCGCGCCGCCACGCACAACAAGGGCATCATGAACGGCATCAGCGCCGTGGTGCTGGCCACTGGCAACGACACCCGCGCGGTGGAGGCCGGCGCCCACGCCTATGCGGCGCGCGCAGGCCGCTACACCAGCCTCACGCGATGGGAGGTCACCCGCGAAGGGCACTTGGCCGGGTCGATCGAGCTGCCGATGGCGGTGGGCCTGGTGGGCGGCGCCACCAAGGCGCACCCGATGGCACGCCTCGCACTCAAGGTGTTGGGTGTGAGCTCGGCCGAACAACTGGCACGCACGATTGCCGCGGTGGGGCTGGCGCAAAACTTCTCGGCCCTCAAGGCCCTGGCGACCACCGGCATCCAGAAGGGCCACATGGCCTTGCACGCCCACAACATCGCCATGATGGCCGGCGCCCTGGGGGACGAGGTCGATGCGCTCGCCAAGCGCCTGGTGGCTGGCGGCAAGGTGCGGCTCGATCTGGCGGAGCTGGAGCTGGCCCAACTGCGCAACGCACGCTGAAGCGTCGTCTCGGCACGGTGTGCCGGTCAGGGTGGCCGAACGCAGCGTGCGAATCTTGCGAACAATGCAGGGCGTGCCGGGTGATTCAATGAAGGCATGAACACCCTGCCCGCCCTCTTCCTGTCTCACGGTTCACCCATGTTGGCGCTGGAGCCCGGCGCCACCGGGCCCTTTTTGCAAACGCTCGGGCCGGCCATTGACGCACGCTTCGGC
>JACMKW010000268.1 GCA_014379885.1 Rhizobacter sp. | reverse complement strand
CGTCTACCAATTCCGCCACCTGGGCATTTCAAGAAGTCTTGGATTCTATCATTAAACAAACAAATTTTTCAAACGCTTCAGCCATCGGTACCGAACTGATGAGCGAAGTTGAAGGCATGGTGCAAGGTCACCGTGATGGTCACGGTTTTCTCGTGCGC
This sequence comes from Rhizobacter sp., assembly GCA_014379885.1. Next base: position 8,746 of record JACMKW010000268.1, on the reverse strand, counting down.
GATGACCGCCAGCCCGATCTTTATCTGTCTCCACAAGAGATGCGCGCAGTCTTGCACCGCGACCGTGTGAAGGCGCGGGTGATCCGTTATGACCGCAAGGGCCGGCCCGAAGGGCGCGTGCTCGAAATTCTCGAACGCAAGAAAACACCCATCATCGGGCGCTTGCTGCACGAGAGCGGCATCTGGCTTGTGGCGCCTGAAGACAAGCGCTACGGGCAAGACATCATGGTGCCCAAGAACGCGATCGCCAGTGCGACCGTGGGGCAGGTTGTGGCGATCGAGCTGACTGAGTCGCCGTCGCTATATTCGCAACCGATGGGCCGTGTGACGGAGGTGCTGGGCGAGATCGACGACCCCGGCATGGAGATCGAGATTGCGGTGCGCAAGTACGAGGTGCCGCACCGCTTCTCTCCCGAGACGCTGTCGCAGGCAGCGGGCTTGCCCGACAAGATTCGCCCGACCGATCGGCGTGACCGCATTGATCTGACCGACGTGGCGCTCGTCACCATCGACGGTGAAGATGCACGTGATTTCGACGACGCGGTGTACTGCGAACCCGCCAAGATCGGCCGCGGCAAGAGCGCAGTCGACGGTTGGCGCCTGGTGGTGGCCATTGCCGACGTGAGCCACTACGTGAAACCGGGCGAGCCCATCGATGACGACGCCTACGAGCGTGCGACCTCTGTGTACTTCCCGCGGCGCGTGATCCCGATGCTGCCGGAGAAGCTCTCCAACGGCCTGTGCTCGCTCAACCCGAATGAAGACCGTTTGGCGATGGTGTGCGACATGCTCATCACCCCTGCCGGCGAGATCCACGCCTATCAATTCTTCCCGGCGGTGATTTGCTCGCATGCGCGCTTCAGCTACAACGAAGTGGCGGCCATCTTGTCGAACACCCGCGGGCCGGAGGCGGCGAGGCGCAAAGACCTCGTGCCGCATCTGTTGCACTTGCACGAGGTCTATCGCGCGCTGCTGAAAGAACGCGCCAAGCGCGGCGCGGTCGATTTCGAGACCACCGAGACGCAGATCATTTGCGATGACAACGGCCGCATCGAGAAGATCGTGCCGCGCACCCGCACTGAAGCGCACAAGCTGATCGAAGAGGCGATGCTCGCCGCCAACGTGTGCTCGGCCGATTTCATCGCACAGGCAAAACATTCCGCGCTGTATCGCGTACACGAAGGCCCCACGCCCGAGAAGAAGACTTTGCTGCAGAACTACTTGAAGCAACTCGGCCTGGGTTTGAGCATCAGCGATGACCCCAAGCCCGGCGAGTACCAGGTGATTGCCGCGGCCACGAAAGACCGGCCCGATGCGCAGCAGATCCACACCATGCTGCTGCGCTCCATGCAGCAGGCCATCTACACCGGCACCAACAGCGGCCACTTCGGCCTGGCCTATGAGGCCTACACGCACTTCACCAGCCCGATTCGCCGCTACCCTGACTTGCTGGTTCACCGCGTCATCAAGGCCTTGCTGCAAGGCAAACGCTACAACCTGCTGAGTGGCGCAATCGAAGCGGGCTCAAAGGCTCGCAAGGGTGCCGGTGCCGAAGAGGAACGGTGGGAGGTCACTGGCGCCCATTGCAGCGCGAATGAGCGGCGTGCTGATGAAGCCTCGCGTGACGTGGAGGCCTGGCTCAAGTGCCGCTACATGCGCGAGCACCTGGGCGAGGAGTTCGGCGGCACGGTCAGCGCCGTAACGAGCTTCGGTCTGTTTGTCACGCTGGACGGTTTGTATGTTGAAGGGCTGATCCACATCACGGAACTCGGCGGCGAATATTTCCGCTTCGACGAAGCCCGGCAAGAGTTGCGCGGCGAGCGTTCGGGCGTGCGTTATGCCGTGGGCTCACGCGTGCGTGTGCAGGTGAGCCGTGTTGATCTCGACGGCCGCAAGATCGACTTCCGCATGGTCCATGAGGGCGATGAAGGCGCGCTCGTGGCCCGCGCCAAGCGCGACAAGGCTGGCATCGACAAGGGCTCCGGCCCTGTCGCGGAACTGGCTGCCGTCAAAGAGGCTGATCGTGCCGTCAAGGCCGCCACCAAGGCGCGCAAGACCGGCGCTGCGGGCAAGAAGGGGGCAGCAGCTCACCCGGTGCGTGCAGCCAAGTCGGCAGCGCGCCAGTCCGCCAGCAAGACCACGCGCCGGCGTTGAGTGGGTCAGGGGATCGAGGCGGCGTGCATCGCCTCGATCAGGTCGGCTGCGCGCAAAGGTGCTGCCAGGCAAAGATCGGCAGCACGCCCGTGAAGCCAGGTCGTGTGCCGTGCAGCTTGCGTCGCACTCGCACCTGACGCCGACCAGCTGCCACCGAGCCACCCCGCCAGCACATCGCCGGTACCGGCGGTGGCCAGCGCGGCACTGCCTGTTGGGTTGATCCACGGCGCCGAGCCTGGCGCGGCGATCACCGAGCCTGAGCCTTTGAGCACAACCACACTGCCAAAACGTTCGGCCAGTTGCTGTGCGGCGGCGAGCCGGTCAGCCTGGACCAGGCTGGTGTTGGTGTTCAGCAGGCGAGCGGCTTCCAGAGGGTGGGGCGTCAACACCGTTTCCCGGCCACGTAAAGCGCGTGCGGCCAGCAGTTGTTGCAACGAGTCGTCGGCGGCGATGACGTTGAGTGCATCGGCATCAAGCACCAGCCGGCCAGCAGAGCTCAGCAGGCGAGGCAAGACGGTGCGCATGGCCTCGCCGCCACCACACCCGCAGACCACGGTGGCCTGGCTCAGGGTTTCGGCGCGCTCTTGCCACCACGCGGGCCGGAACATCAACTCGGGGCGCTGCACATCCAGGGCCAACGGATGCTCGTCGAGCAGGTTCACATAGACGCGCCCTGCGCCGGCCGCATGCGCGGCTCGCGCAGCCAATAGCGTGGCACCCACCATGCCGCTGGCGCCACCCACCACGGCGACGTCACCGAAGCTGCCTTTGTGCTGCGCGTGTCGGCGCGGTGCGAAGAACGGGGTGGCGCCGCTCAGCCGCGCACTGGGCAGCGGCTCATTGGGCTTGACGCCCAGCCGGTCCAGCCACACGTCGCCTGCGAGGTCGCGCCCCGACCCGGTGAACAAACCTGGTTTGAGCGTTAGCAGGGCGAGCGTGTGCGTGGCCTCAACGCACAGGCCGCCATGCGGCTGCCCTGTGTCCGAGTTCAGGCCCGAAGGCAGGTCCACGGCGAGTACCGGGCAGGCCAGGGCGTTGAGCTGATCAATCCATTTGGCGAGCGCTCCGTCTGGCGCTCGGTTGCTGCCGATGCCCAGCAAGGCGTCGATCGCGAAATCGGGCGATTCGCTGGACACACGTTCGGCGGAAATCGAGACGCCAGCCGCCTGCGCGCGCGTCAGCGCGTCTCGCGCATCGCTTGGCAAGCGAGCGGGGTCGGCCACCAGCGTGACTTCGACCTGAAGGCCCGCTTTGAGCAGATGCATGGCGGCTTCCAACCCGTCGCCACCGTTGTTGCCCGGCCCGCACAGCACCCAGACGCTGCGGGCATGGGGATGGAGGGCTCGCGACAGCGCAGCCACCGCAGCGCCGGCCCGGCGCATCAGCGCGTGGTCTTTCGCGCCCGACAACACCTGCTGCTCAACGAGCCGCGAGTTTGCGGCGCTGTGCAGCGGCCAGTCATGACGGCCTGGAAGAATGCGCTCCATCACGTTCAACCTTTCAGCGGCGCAGGCGTTCGAGCCCCAAGCCTTCGACATCGATGCCAGTTTCGCGGGCAGCAATGGCGTCGGCCACCACCCGCGCCGAGCCGCAGGCCAGCGCCCAGCCGCTGGAGCCGTGGCCGAGATTGAGCCATACGCCGGGAATGCCGCTTGCGCCCAGCACCGGCGGGCCGTCGGGCAACATCGGCCGTGCGCCTTTCCAGATCTGGGCCTGGCTCATGTGGGCGGCACCCGGGAACCAGTCGTTGAGCACCTTGTAAAGCGTCTCTAGCGCAGCGCGGTTATGAGTCAGTGGGTTGCCACCCAGCTCGGCGCTGCCGGCCACACGCACGCGCGCACCGAAGCGGCTCACGGCGACTTTGTAGCGCTCGTCCATCACGGCGGAGCGGGGGCCGATGTCGGGGTGAAGATCGAGTCTGCGCAGTGGCGCGGTGACGGAGTAGCCGTACACCGGCGCGAGCGGCAATTTCACACCGAGTGGCCTGAGCAATTCGTTGGCACCCATGGCGGCGCAGACCACGACCGCGTCGAAACTCTCGGTGTCAGGCTCAAAAGGCAGCACATCGGTGGCCGGCCCATCGGTTCGCACCGCATCGGCGTTCAGCCAGGTGGACTCTTCCATCGGCGAGTACACCTTGGTCAGGCGTGGCGTCTTCCCCGGCTCGATGGATTGCACGGTGGTGTGGAAGCGAAACGTGGCGCCGAGTTGTTCGGCTTCTTCGCGCAGGAGCAGGGCGAACTGCCGGCAGTTGCCGACTTCATCATTCGCCAAGTGGATGCCCGCGTGCAGCTCGGCCTCCGGGTTCAGGCCGGGCTCGATGTGTCGGCACTGCCCGGCGTCGAGCATCTGGAAGCGCACGCCCATCTCGGTCAAAAGAGCAAGCCCCGGTTGGGCCCTTGCGGCATCTCGCGCCGAACGCAGCAGCACCAGATAACCTTCGGCGCGCTCATAGTCGAGCTGCAAGCTGTGCGTGAGGTGGTGCAACCGCTCTTTGCTGTAGACGGCCAAGCGCTGCAGGCGCGCACGGTTGCTTCGATGTTTCTGTGCCCCGCATGAACGCCACCAGCGCCACATCCAGCGCAAGGTACTCGGGCTCAGCCGAGCATTCACACGTACAGGTGCATGGCGGCTGAACAAATGGCTCAGCACATGCCACGGCATACCCGGTGCAGCCCAGGGCGTGACGTAGCCCGGCGCCACCACACCTGCATTGGCGAAACTGGCTTCAGCGGCGACGCTGCCCCGGCGCTCGAACACCGTGACCTCATGGCCGTCGGCTGCCAGCTCATACGCAGACGTGACACCGACGATGCCGGCGCCGATCACGGCAACTCGCATCAGCGGCTCCCCTGGCCGAGCGTGTGCTCGATCGCGAGAGACGCATCGAGCACGATGTCATCTTGCAAGCCGTGGCTCCAGACCATCAGGCCGACTGGCATTTCACCGGGCTGCTGGCATGGCAAGGAGAGGGCGCAACCATCGAGCATGTTGACGACCGACGGGTTGCGCAACAGCAGCCCATTGATGGCGAAGAAGGCCTCATCACTTGCCAGGCTGGCGATGGTGGGCGCCACGATGGGCACGGTGGGGCTGAGCAGCGCATCGAAGCGCCGCAGCGTGGTGGTCATGCGCTGGATCCAGTCGGTGCGTGCGTGTTGCAAGGTGATGTAGTCGGCGGCGCTCATGGTCTCGCCACGGCGAATGCGCTGCGCGACCCGTGGGTCGTAGTCGGCTTGTCGTTCGGTGATCAGCTTGCGGTGCCAAGCCCAGCTTTCGGCCGCAGAAAAGCCACCGGTCGCATTGATCGAAGCCAGTTCATCCAATTCAGGCAAGGCGACGTCGTCGACGCGAGCGCCCGCGCGGCGCAGTGCGGCAACGGTGCGTTGAAAGGCGGTGGCCACCGCAGGGACCATGCCCTCCAGCAATCGGGTGGGCGCGCCGAAGCGAAAGGTATCGATCGTGCGTTGTGCGAGCCACACCCGCCGGCCGGCCAAGACTTCGTGCAGCAGCACCGCATCTCGCACCGAGCGTGTGATGGCGCAAGCCGTGTCCAGCGTGGTCGACAGCGGGATGGCACCTTCGGTGGGCGTCAACCGCGCAGTGTTCTTGAACCCCACCAGGCCTTGCAGGGCAGCCGGGATGCGGATCGAGCCGCCGGTGTCGGAGCCGAGTGCGGCCCACGCGGCGCCGCTGGCGACCGAGACGGCACCGCCCGAGGTCGAGCCGCCCGGAATGCGCGGCTGGGCGTCCATCGCGAGCGTGGCGGCATTGGCCGGCGTGCCGTAGTGCGGGTTGATGCCCACGCCCGAGAATGCAAACTCGGTCATGTTGGTGTGCCCGGTCAGCGCGGCGCCTGCGCTGCGCAGCCGTTCGACGGCGAGGCAGTCGCATGCGGCGGGCCGGGCACCAGTGAGAATGCGAGACCCCGCAGTGGTCGGCTGGCCCTGCACGTCGAACAGGTCTTTCACGCTGATGGCCAGCCCGGCCAACGGCGGTACCGGTGTCCCGGCTGCGAACTGCGCATCCATCGCCTGGGCTGCGGCCTGCGCCTGGGTGTCAAAACGGCGAATGTAGGTCTGGACGTTTGTCGGTAAATCGGCGCGGGCAAGGCTCAGGGCCAGCGCATCGGCCGCACGAAGCTGCCGCTGGAGGATGGCTTCACGTGCGGCGCTCAGGTCATTCGTCATGGAAGGATGAGTAGGCCTGCTATACTCCGCGGGTTTACCTGAATGCAGCTCCTGCCGAGCTGGCGTGGGTCAACAAAATCGCGAATCCGGCTGTTAAAAGGTGTTGCGTCCGTCCTCTTGCAGGGCGTCGCAATTCAGGCTGGATTCTAGAACCAACCTTTGGAGTCTTTATGTCAGTCACCATGCGTGAAATGCTGGAAGCAGGTGTCCATTTTGGGCACCAAACCCGCTTCTGGAACCCCAAGATGGCCCCGTACATCTACGGCCATCGCAACAAGATTCACATCATCAACCTCGAGAAGACGCAGCCGCTCTTCAACGATGCGATGAAGTTTGTTCGCCAGCTTGCTTCCAAGCGCGGCACCATCTTGATGATCGGCACCAAGCGCCAAGCGCGTGAAGTGATCGCACTCGAAGCGCAACGCGCCGGCATGCCGTATGTCGACCAGCGCTGGCTCGGCGGCATGATGACCAATTTCAAGACGGTCAAGGGCTCGCTCAAGAAGCTGAAGGACATGCAGGCGCAGATCGAAGCCGGCACGGAGATCCGCATCAAGAAGGAAGCGCTGTTGTTCCAGCGCGATCTGGCCAAGCTTGAGAAAGACATCGGGGGCATCCAGAACATGAATGCACTGCCCGATGCCATGTTCGTCATCGACGTGGGCTATCACAAGATCGCTGTGCTCGAAGCCAAGAAGCTGGGCATTCCGGTGATTGGCGTGGTCGACTCCAACCACTCGCCCGTCGGCATCGACTACGTGATCCCCGGCAATGACGACTCCTCCAAGGCCGTGGCGTTGTACGCCCGCGCCGTGGCTGACGCCGTGCTGGAAGGCCGGGCCAACGCCACCACCGATGTGGTGCAGGCCGTGTCAGCCGAAGGCGACGAGTTCGTGGAAGTCAGCGAAAACGCCTGAGCGACGCCCCGCTTCACCCGCGCGGTGAGCACGAAAAGGGGCTGCTTCAGCCCCTTTTTTTCGACGCATGATGATCCGGTGGTCGGCTTGCGCTGACCGCCCTGAGCCCACAGGAGATTTGAAATGGCTGCAATTACCGCAAGCATGGTCGCCGAGCTGCGCGCCAAGACCGATGCCCCCATGATGGAATGCAAGAAGGCCCTGACCGAAGCCGAAGGCGACTTCGACAAGGCCGAAGAACTGCTGCGCGTCAAGCTCGGCAGCAAAGCCGGCAAGGCCGCTTCGCGCGTCACCGCCGAAGGCGTGGTGGCGGCCTCGGTGTCGGGTACCACCGGCGCGCTGATCGAAGTCAATTGCGAAACCGACTTCGTGTCGAAGAACGATGACTTCCTGGCTTTCTCGGGCGCTGTGGCCGAGTTGGTGGCCAAGAGCAACCCGGCCGACGTGGCCGGGCTGTCGGCACTGCCCCTGTCGCAAGCCAGTTTCGGCCCGACCGTGGAAGACGTGCGCAAGGGCCTGATCGGCAAGATCGGTGAAAACGTCTCGATCCGCCGCTTCAAGCGCTACGCCAACGGCGGCAAGCTCGCCAATTACCTGCACGGCACGCGCATCGGTGTGATCGTTGAGTTCGACGGCGACGAAGTGGCCGCCAAGGACGTGGCCATGCACGTGGCCGCCATGAAGCCGGTGTCACTGGCAGCGACCGACGTGCCCGCCGCGTTGATCGAAAAGGAGCGTTCGGTGGCAGCCCTCAAGGCCGCCGAGTCGGGCAAGCCGGCCGAGATCGTGACCAAGATGGTTGAAGGCTCGGTCGCCAAATACCTGAAGGAAGTGAGCCTCTTCAACCAGGTGTTTGTGAAAGCCGCCGATGGCAAGCAGACGGTCGAGCAGCACCTGAAGGCTGTCAACACCACGGTCAAGGCGTTCACGCTCTACGTGGTGGGCGAGGGCATCGAGAAGAAGGTCGACGACTTCGCGGCTGAAGTGGCAGCGCAGGTGGCTGCCGCCAAGGGCGCTTGATGTCGCACACGGGGTCTGCGGGCTCCGTCTTCGCGGATAGACTTCAACGCCCACCTTGTCTCTGACCACAAGTCGACCACACGGAGTACCCCGCATGCCGGCCTACAAGCGCATCCTGCTCAAGCTTTCTGGTGAAGCCCTGATGGGCGATGATGCCTATGGCATCAACCGCGCCACCATCGTGCGCATGGTGCGCGAGATCCAGGAGGTGACGCAGCTGGGGTGTGAAGTGGCTGTCGTGATTGGCGGCGGCAACATCTTCCGCGGCGTCGCGGGTGGTGCGGTGGGCATGGACCGCGCCACGGCCGACTACATGGGCATGCTGGCCACCGTGATGAACGCGCTGGCCCTGGCCGACACCATGCGCCAGGAAGGCATGACGGCGCGTGTGATGTCGGCCATCGCCATCGAGCAGGTGGTTGAGCCCTACGTGCGACCCAAGGACTTGCAATACCTCTATGTATT
>JACMKW010000267.1 GCA_014379885.1 Rhizobacter sp. | reverse complement strand
CATGCAGGCCAACGTGCCCGTGCTGCTGGCTTGTGTGTTCCTGATGGGGCTGCACTCCACGCTCTTCGGCCCGGTCAAGTTTGCCTACCTGCCGCAGCACCTGAACGAGCGCGAGTTGACCGGCGGCAACGGCATGGTGGAGATGGGCACCTTCGTGGCCATCTTGCTCGGCAACGTGGCCGGTGGCCTGTTGATCGCCATCCCGCACACCGGCGCGATCTACATCTCGTGGGCCTGCGTGGGCGTGGCGCTGCTGGGCCGGCTGCTCGCGCAGGGCGTGCCGCCCACACCGTCGACCGACCCGGGCCTGCAGATCAACTGGAACCCGTTCACCGAGACCGTGCGCAACCTCAAGCTCGCGAACGAAAACCTGGCGGTGTTTCGCTCGCTGCTGGGCATTTCGTGGATGTGGTTCTTCGGTGCGGTGTTCCTGTCGCAGTTCCCTTCGTTCGCCAAGGAGGTGCTGCATGGCGACGAACACGTGGCGTCGCTCTTGCTGGTGGTGTTTTCCATCGGCATCGGCATCGGCTCGCTGATGTGCGAGATGCTGTCGAAGCGGCATGTGGAAATCGGCCTGGTGCCGCTGGGCGCCATCGGCATGAGCATCTTTGCAATCGACCTGTACTTTGCTTCGCGCGGGCTGCCGGCGTCGGCGCCACTGACGGTCAGCCAGTTCATTGCGCAGCCAGCGCACTGGCGCGTGATGGCCGACCTGATGCTGCTGTCGCTCTTCGCCGGCATCTACAGCGTGCCGATGTACGCGCTGATCCAGTTGCGCTCACAGCCCAGCCACCGCGCCCGCATCATTGCGGCCAACAACATCCTGAACGCCTTGTTCATGATCGTGAGCTCGGTCGGCGTTGGTGTGCTGCTGAGCCTGAACGTCACGATCCCGCAGGTGTTCCTGATCACCGGCGTGTTGAATGCCATCGTGGCCTTCTACATCTTCATGCTGATGCCGGAGTACCTGCTGCGCTTCATCGCCTTCATCGCGACGCGTCTGGTCTACCGCTTCAAGGTGCGTGCCGACGACAACATCCCGACGAAAGGCGCGGCCATTCTGGTGTGCAACCACGTGAGCTTCGTCGACGCCGTGCTGCTGATGGCGGCCAGCCCGCGGCCCATCGCTTTCATGATGGACCACCGCATCTTCCAGGTGCCAGTGCTGGGCTGGCTGTTCAAGCTGGCCAAGGCCATCCCGATCGCGCCGCAGCGTGAAGACCCGAAGGTCTATGAGCAGGCCTTTGCGCGCGCACGCAAGGTGCTGGACGACGGCGACCTGGTCTGCATCTTCCCCGAAGGCGCGATCACCAAAGACGGCGAGTTGGGCGAGTTCAAGGGCGGCATGATGAAGCTGCTCGAAACGCACCCGGTGCCGGTGGTGCCGATGGCGCTGCAAAACCTGTGGGGCTCGTTCTTCTCACGGGCGGAAGGCAACGCGATGAGCAAGCCTTTCAGGCGGGGGCTCTTCAGCCCGGTGGGGTTGGTGGCGGGTGAGCCAGTGGCCGCCGCCGATGTCACGCCGCAAGGCCTGCGCACACGCGTGGCCGAACTGTTGGCGACGTGATCGCTACACCCCGCGCGCGCGGTCGGCCTTGAACTGAACCACAAAGGCTGCGAAACGCCCATCGTCGAGCGCCTCGCGCACCTCGCGCATCAGGTTCACGTAGTAGTGCAGGTTGTGGATGCTGTTGAGCATGGGCGACAGCATCTCGCCGCAGCGATCCAGGTGGTGCAAGTAGGCGCGTGAGAAGTTCTTGCAGGTGTAGCAGGCGCAGGTTTCGTCCAGCGGCCGCTCGTCGGTCTTGTAGCGCGCGTTGCGCAGCCGCAGGTCGCCGAAGCGCGTGAACAAGTGGCCGTTGCGGGCATTGCGCGTGGGCATCACGCAGTCGAACATGTCGACGCCGCCCTGCACCCCTTCGATCAAATCTTCGGGCGTGCCCACACCCATCAGGTAACGCGGCTTGTTCGCCGGCAGCCGGTGCGGCGTGTGGGCCATGATGCGTTGCATCTCTTCCTTGGGCTCGCCCACGCTCACGCCGCCGATGGCGTAACCGGGCAGGTCGAGT
>JACMKW010000266.1 GCA_014379885.1 Rhizobacter sp. | reverse complement strand
GTGGCCGTCACGGTCTTTGAGGAAGGGCGGGCCCCAGCCGCGGGTGTCGTCGCCGCCAGCACCATTTTTCATGGGGCGTTCGATCTTGATGACATCGGCGCCGAGGTCGGCCAGCGTCTGGGTGCACCAGGGCCCGGCCAGCACGCGAGAGAGGTCGAGGATGCGAATGCCGGCCAGTGGCTGAGGGGTGGGCGGGGTGGGGTGTGCGCTCATCCAAAGATTGTCACGCAGCCAACGTGATAATGGCCCGATGCTTTGTTGTCCTCCCTTTGGTGGCCGTCTGGCCACGTTGTTGGCGCTTGTCCTGCTGTGCGCGTGCTCACCCACTCTGGATTGGCGCGAGGTGAGGCCCGAAGGGGGTGGGGTCGTAGCGCTGTTCCCCTGCAAACCGACCACGGACGCACGCATGGTGACGCTGGCTGCTGCGCCGGTGCGCATGGTGCTCAGCGCCTGCCGTGCCGGTGACGCCACCTGGGCGCTGGCCTTCGCCGACACCGCGGAGCCATCGAAGGTCACTCCGGCGTTGGCTGCGCTTCGGGCGGCTTCGGTGTCGAATCTCGGTGCGGTGGCCCGCGTGGTCGCGCCGATGCGAGTGCGCGGCATGACACCCAACCCGCAGGCCGAGCGGGTGCGCATCGAAGGCAAGCTCCCAGGTGGTGATGTGGTGAAGCTGGAGACCGGCTTCTTCGTCAAAGGTACCCGCGTGTTCCAGGCCACGGTGATGGGCGCCGAGCCCGGCAGCGAGGCTGTGGCCACCTTCTTCGACAGCCTCAAACTGCCTTCATGACGCTGCCCGCCCGAACGGCGGCGCTCATGTTCCTGAGCTTCGCGTTTGCCTATTTCCCTTCAGCCCTGGTGCGCGGCGTGGTGGCGACGCTGGCACCCGCGTTCAGCGCCGAGCTCAACCTGAGCGCGGCCAACCTGGGCCTGCTGGCCGGGGCTTACTTCCTCGGCTTTGCGGCGATGCAACTGCCGCTGGGCAGCGCACTCGACCGTGTTGGACCGAAGCGGGTGTTGCTTGTCTTTCTCGCGGTGGCGGTTGTGGGCTGCAGCGCCTTTGCATTGGCCAGGAGCTTCGCCGCACTCACCCTGGCGCGTGCGCTGATCGGCATGGGCGTGGGTGCCTGCCTGATGGCGCCGATGACGAGTTTTCGCCGCAACTTCGCCCCCACGGCGCAGATGCGCGCCAACTCATGGATGCTGATGACCGGCTCGCTCGGGCTGGTGGCCTCCACGCTGCCGGTGCAGTGGTTGTTGCCGACGCTGGGGTGGCGTGGCTTGTTCTGGGGCCTGGCGCTGCTGTTCGTGCTGGCCATGGTGTTGATCGCGCGGGTGGTGCCGGCAGATTCGCCTATGGCCGCGCCGTCGCTGATCCCGGCTGGCGGGTACGCCGAGGTCTTTCGCCACCCGACCTTTGTGCGCTATCTGCCGATGGCGTTTTTTCAGTACGGCAGCATGGTGGCGCTGCAGTCGCTGTGGGTGGGGCCGTGGTTGACGCGTGTGTGCGGCTGGTCGGCGCAGCAGACGGCAGGTGGGCTGTTCGCCATCAACCTGGCCATGCTGCTGACATTCATGGGCTGGGGTGTGGCGGTGCCGAGGTTGTATGCACGGGGCTGGACGGCGCACGGGCTCATCGCCTGGGGCATGCCGCTGAGCCTTGTGGCCTTGTTCCTGGGCGTGGCCTTGGGGGAGGGCGCGACGGCCTGGGTGTGGGCGCTGTTCTGCGTTTCGAGCACCTTCGTGTCGCTGTCGCAGCCGGCGATTGGACAGGCTTTCCCGGCTTCGCTGGCGGGGCGGGCCTTGTCAGCCTACAACCTGGTGATCTTTGCGGGGGTTTTTGTTCTGCAATGGAGCATAGGAGCCGTTGTCGATGCCTTGATGGCTTCGGGATGGAGCACCGTGTCAGCCTTCAGAGGGGCTTTTGCGTTGATGGGAGTGTGCAGTGCGCTGTCTTATGTGTGGTTTTTGTGGCGAGATGAGCGCAGCCCAACCCGTACGGTGACGGTTCACCCGCGCTGAAACTCTGATAATTCCCTCATGCCCGGCTTGCTGATCATTGCCCACGCGCCGCTGGCGTCTTCATTGAAGGCGGTGGCTCAGCACACGTTCCCTGACTGCGGGCGGCGCCTGGAGGCGCTCGACGTGCAGCCCGACGAAACCGTCGAAGAAATCGAAGCCCGCGCACGTGTGCTGCTTGCCAAAGTGAGCAACCCCGACGCCCTCATCTTCACCGACGTGTTCGGTGCCACACCCTGCAACGTGGCCCAGCGCCTGGCCGACGGTCTGCATGTGAAGGTGATCGCCGGTGTGAACGTGCCCATGCTGTGGCGTTCACTGTGTTACGCCGACGAGTCGCTCGACGCGGTGGTTGCACGCGCGGTGGCCGGCGCAACGCAGGGCGTCATGCAGGTGGCCACCTCGAAGCCGCAGAACCAAGCCTTCAAACCCGGTGCCAATGATCAAAACAAGCATCAACATCAGCAATAAGCTCGGGCTGCATGCCCGCGCATCGGCCAAGCTCACCAAACTGGCTGGCAGCTTTCAAAGCGACGTGTTCATGAGCCGCAATGCCCGTCGCGTCAACGCCAAGAGCATCATGGGCGTGATGATGCTAGCCGCTGGCATGGGCAGCGAGGTGGAAATCGAAACCGCTGGCCCCGACGAGCAGGCTGCGATGGACGCGCTGCGCGCCCTCATCAACGAGAAGTTCGGCGAAGGCGAATAAGCCGTCCGCTGCCTCAACGTTGCCTCAGGCGCCGAGGAAGTGCTTTCGGTAACGCGCGGGCAGGTCAGCAATGCGCATCAGCATCGGCAGATCGGCGGTGTTGAAGTCAGGGTCCCAGGCGGGTGCGCCCAGCACTTTGGCTCCGCAGCGCAGGTAGCCTTTGATCAATGCCGGGGCTTCCACATCCAGATCGTGCTGCAGGTCTTCCACCGGCAGCGGCAGCCGCGGTGTCACCCGCAGTTCGATGGGTGCCAAGTGGGTGTGGCGCAGTTGCTCCCACAGGCTGGCCGCGAAGTGGCCGCCGTCGCGCATGCTCACACTGGCGCAGCCGACCATGGTGTCAAGCCGGTTGCGAACCATGAACTCGGCCAGCGCGCCCCACAGCGCCATGATGGCGCCGCCCGAGCGCCATGCCGGGTGAACACAGGAGCGGCCCAGCTCAACCATCGTCCCGCGCAGCGGGCGCAGGCGTGTGAGGTCGAACTCGGTCTCGCTGTACAGGCCGCCAACCCGCTTGGCCGATTCCGGAGTCAACACACGGTAGGTGCCGATCACCGGCCCGGATTCACCGGCCTCGCCGGGTGCGCGCACCAGCAGGTGCTCGCAGAAGGCGTCGAACATGTCGATGTCGTGGCCGGCCGGCGCGCCGTGCGGCACGCTCAAGCGGGCGCCCATTTCATCGGCAAAAACCAGGTGCCTCAGGCGTTGCGCCTCGCGAATGTCTGCTTCATCGCGAGCCCAAACCACCTCAAACCGAGCCGCGTCATGGCGGGCAGGCTCGGCAGACGTTGAGCGCGGGTGAAGTGACCTCCGGGACGTGTCGGCACGCAGCGCAGAGATGGGCATGGTCGGCAGAGGCAGATCCCGCATGGCTAGCTCCTGTGAATCGTGCTGCGATGGTGGTGTGCGGGCGTGACGCCAGCGTGAAGGCGGCATGACGCGGCGATGACAGATGGCGCGGGTCGCTCCCAGGTGCATGCCGGGGTGGCGCTGCTACGATGCCTCGCATGAGCTTTCAGGTCTTTGGTTTGCCGGTTTCACGAGGCGTGGCCATCGGGCGCGCAGTGCTGGTGGCGTCCAGCCGGATCGACGTGGCCCACTACTTCATCGAAGAGAGCCAGATCGAGGAGGAAATCGAGCGCCTGCGCGTGGCGCGCGATGCGGTGGCCAGCGAGCTGAGTACCTTGCAGCGTGACTTGCCCGGCGATGCGCCGGGTGAACTGTCAGCCTTGCTCGACGTGCACCTCATGCTGCTGCACGACGACACGCTCACTGGCGCCACCAAGCTGTGGATACAGGATCGGCACTACAACGCCGAATGGGCGCTGTCAGCCCAGCTCGAGGTGATCGCGCGCCAGTTCGACGACATGGAAGACGACTATCTGCGCGAGCGCAAGGCCGACCTTGAGCAGGTGGTCGAGCGATTGCTGCGCGCAATGGGCCGCGGGCCGTCATCATCGTACGCGCCCGCGCCCGGTGTCAGCCCGCGCGACTTCGCCGGTGAAGACCCGCTGGTGCTGGTAGCCAATGACATCGCGCCGGCCGACATGTTGCAGTTCAAGCGCAGCATCTTCACGGGCTTCATCACCGATGTGGGTGGGAAAACCTCGCACACGGCCATCGTCGCGCGCAGCATGGACATCCCGGCTGTGGTCGGCGCCCGTGAGGCGAGCCACATCATTCGCCAGGACGACTGGGTCGTGATCGATGGCGACAACGGCGTCGTGGTGGTCGATCCGTCGCCGCTGCTGCTGGAGGAGTACCGCTTCCGTCAGCGCCAGAGCGGGCTCGAGCGCGACCGCTTGTCACGTTTGAGGCACACGCCGGCTGTGACGCTGGATGGCGAGCGCGTCGAGTTGCAGGCCAACATCGAATTGCCGGTGGACGCGGCTGCGGCCCTGGAAGCAGGTGCTGTGGGTGTCGGCCTGTTCCGCAGCGAGTTCTTGTTCATGAACCGTGGTGGAGATCTGCCCGGAGAAGACGAGCAGTTCGAGGCCTACCGGGCGGCTGTGGAGGCCATGAAAGGCTTGCCGGTCACGATACGAACCGTCGACATCGGCGCTGACAAGCCACTCGATCGCATGAGCAGCGCCGAACTTCGACACGAACATGCGTTGAACCCGGCCCTGGGTTTGCGTGCCATTCGCTGGAGCTTGTCGGAGCCGGGCATGTTCCGGCAGCAACTGCGTGCCATCTTGCGAGCCAGCGCGCTGGGCAAGGTGCGTCTGCTGATTCCCATGGTGGCGCACCTCGCCGAGGTTCGCCTGGCGCTGGAAGCCATTGCACGCGCCAAGCAGCAGCTGTCGGACGCGGGCCGTCCACACGGCATCGTCGAGGTTGGCGCGATGATCGAAGTGCCCGCCGCAGCCATTGCACTACCTGCTCTGTTGCGCCATTTCGACTTCGTTTCGATCGGCACCAACGATCTCATTCAGTACACCTTGGCAATCGACCGCGCCGACGAGGCCGTGGCTCATCTATACGACCCTTGGCACCCTGCAGTTCTGCAGCTGATTGCGCAGACCATTGCGTATGCTCGAGCCAGCGGCAAGGGCGTGAGCGTGTGTGGCGAGATGGCTGGTGACCCGGCGTTCACCGAGCTGCTACTTGCCATGGGGCTGCGCAGTTTTTCCATGCACCCGTCGCAAATTGCGGCCGTCAAGCAACGCGTACTCCGCGCTGATACCCGCAGGCTGTCGCCACACTTGAAGGCGGTGCTGGAAAGTGAAGACGCGGAGGCCACTAGCCTCTAACTCTTCGTGCGGTATTCGCAACAGACCGAAACTCCCCTCGCGCTGGGTTAACGAAACGGCGAGGCCCTTGCGCGGCCCAGAAAAAGGATGCTATAGTCGTGGTCTTCGCTGATTGCAGCACTGGCCCGGTAGCAACTGGGTCTACCAAGCAAACTGCGGAAACTGAGAAAGCCGAGTGTTTGACAAGGGTTTAGAAAACATGTCAGAATCGCTCTCTCGCTGATAACTGCAAAACGTTATCGGCAACGCAACAAAGCCTAGCAAGTTGCAGCTCTTTAAAAACTAACAGCCGATAAGTGTGGGCGTTTAAAGGCGAGTGCCAAGAGTCGCAAGACTCATGGTCTCATGGACCTAAAACGCTCACTGATAGAAATGAAGATCATGCAAGTGATGTTCACTTCAATTCTTTGAGTAATTTATCAAGATCGAACTGAAGAGTTTGATCCTGGCTCAGATTGAACGCTGGCGGCATGCCTTACACATGCAAGTCGAACGGCAGCACGGGAGCAATCCTGGTGG
>JACMKW010000030.1 GCA_014379885.1 Rhizobacter sp. | reverse complement strand
CCGCCTCCGCCGCCGCCAAGAACGCTGCCTTGATCGCCCTGGCCCGCTTGCTGCGCGCTTCAGCCGCGCCGCTGGCCGAGGCCAACCAGAAAGACATTGCCGCCGCCACGGCCGCCGGCTTGGCCGCGCCACTGGTCGACCGCTTGCGCCTCACCGACAAGATCATCGCCACTGTGGCCGAAGGCTGCGAGCAGATTGCCAACATGCCCGACCCCGTCGGCGAGATCACTGGCGTGCGCCGGCGCCCGAGCGGCATCAGCGTGGGCCAGATGCGGGTGCCGCTGGGTGTGTTCGGCATGATCTACGAGAGCCGGCCCAACGTAACCATCGAGGCTGCGTCGCTCGCCATCAAGAGCGGCAACGCCTGCATCTTGCGTGGCGGCTCCGAGGCCATTCACTCCAACCTCGCACTGTGGAAGCTGGTGCAAGCGGCCCTCACCGAAGCAGGTTTGCCGGCCGACGCAGTGCAACTGGTGCAGACCACGGATCGCGCGGCCGTGGGTTACCTCATCAGCTCGCCCGAAGCAGTGGACGTGATCATTCCGCGTGGCGGCAAAGGGCTGATCGAACGCATCAGCCGCGAAGCGAAAGTGCCGGTGATCAAGCACCTCGATGGCAACTGCCACATCTACGTGGATGTCAACGCCGACCTGGAGATGGCGCTGCGTGTGACCGACAACGCCAAGACGCAGAAGTACAGTCCCTGCAATGCGGCCGAATCGCTGTTGGTGCATGAGGCCGTGGCAGCGGCCTTTCTGCCGAAAATCGGCGCGGTGTTTGCCGCCAAGGGCGTGGAAATGCGGGTGGACGGCGCAAGCCAGGCGCTGTTGAAGAACGTGCCGAACGCGCAACTCACTGCGGCCACCGAACAAGACTGGAGCGAGGAGTACCTCGCCGCCATCATCAGCGTGAAGGTGGTCAAGAGCCTCGACGAAGCCATCGCCCACATCAACCGCTACGGTTCGCACCACACCGACGCCATCCTCACCGACAGCCACGCCAACGCCATGCGTTTCTTGCGAGAGGTCGATTCGGCCAGCGTGATGGTCAATGCCAGCACCCGTTTTGCCGATGGCTTCGAATACGGCCTGGGCGCTGAAATCGGCATCAGCACCGACAAGTTTCACGCCCGCGGGCCGGTGGGGCTGGAGGGGCTCACGTCGATGAAATGGGTGGTGCTCGGCCAAGGCGAGATTCGTTCATGAACCAACCCGTTCGCCCTGAGCCTGAACGGAGTTGCGCATGACCCCCCGCCGCGCGCTCGTGCTCTTCTCCGGTGGGCAAGACTCCACCGTCTGCCTGGCCTGGGCGCTGGAGCGCTACTCCTACGTCGAAACCATCGGCTTCGACTACAACCAGCGCCACGACATCGAGCTCGAATGCCGGCTCACCGTGCGCTCGCAGCTCTACACGCAGTTCCCGCGCTGGGGCGGTCGGCTGGGTGAAGACCACATGATCGACCTGTCTCTGCTGGGCCAGCTGTCCGACACCGCGCTCACCGAAGAGCGGGCGATCGAGATGACGTCGACCGGCCTGCCCAACACCTTCGTGCCGGGCCGCAACCTGCTGTTCTTCAACTTTGCCGCCGCCGTGGCCTACCGGCGCGGGCTCAACGTGCTGGTGGGCGGCATGTGCGAGACCGACTACTCGGGCTACCCCGACTGCCGCGACAACACGCTCAAGTCGTTGCAGGTGTCGCTCAGCCTGGGGCTCGATACGCCGATGGGCATCGAGACGCCGCTGATGTGGCTCGACAAGGCGCAGACCTGGGAGTTGAGTGCCACGCTGGGCGGCGAGACGCTGAATCAGTTGATCGTCGAACACACCCACACCTGCTACCTGGGCGACCGCTCTCAGCGCCATGAGTGGGGCTACGGCTGTGGGCACTGCCCGGCGTGCGCCTTGCGCGGGCGCGGCTACAAGGCCTGGCGTTCGCGCAATACGCCGGGGTCGTTCGGCACCGCGCCGCCTTCGTTCGAGCCTACCGACCGCATGGATTTGTCGTGATCGAGCCAAAGCGCCCAGGCCTGCTGGCCTGAGGGTGTGAGCGTCATCGCGCGCGAGCCTTTCGCACGCAAAAGCCAGCCCCGTTCCACACCTTGCTCCAGCAAGGCCACCGCCAGGCTGCCGGCCAGGTGGTCGCGCCGCTCTGACCAGTCGAGGCAGGGGTAGGCAAAACGGCGCGGGTGCGTTGATGCCAGCGCCGATGGGGGCAGGCTCAAGCCCAGCGTGGTGAGCTGCTCGCGGCCCGCTTCGGTGAGCGCGAAATGGCCTTCGTGCGGCGCGAGCGTGCCGCGCGCGAGCAAGCCCTCGAACAGCTTCACGCCCAGCTCGCCCGCCAAGTGGCCGTAGCAGGTGCGGGCGGCTTTCAGCGGCTTGTAGGCGCCGCGCTCCCATTTGTCGGCAGCCGCGCTGCGCTCCGCCACCAGCGACAAGGCTTCAAGCGCGTGGGCGATGTCGGCATCGGCCAAGCGAAAGTAGCGGTGCCTGCCCTGGCTGCGTGCCACCACCAATTCACTGTCAACCAACTTGGCGATGTGGGTGCTGGCGGTCTGTGGCGTCACACCGGCCGCGTGTGCCAGCTCGCCGGCGGCCATGAAACCGCCGCCCATCAGCGCCGACAGCATGCGGGCGCGGGTGGGGTCGCCGATCATCGCGGCGATCTTGGCGAATCGAGGTTCAGGGGAGGTCACGGCACGCAGCGTAGCTCGAAGAAGTTGAGATGCAACGCACGAATCATGGCGCCGCAACGTGTCCAGATGCTTCGGGCTGGATCGAAGCATCGGGCACTGTCGTAGAGTGCGGGCGAGTTCAACAACAAGGGAGCCTGCCGTGAACACCACTTCCATCGTCAGCTGGATCGTCCTGGCCGTGCTGGTTTTCTGGGGCGTGGGCGCCTACAACCGCCTGGTTCGCCTGCGCAACGTGATCAGCAACTCGTTTGCGCAGAT
>JACMKW010000265.1 GCA_014379885.1 Rhizobacter sp. | reverse complement strand
GGCCGGCCCGCCAAAGACGTGCTGGTGGTCGACGACAGCCGCGTCGCGCTCAAGTTCTTGCAGACGCGCCTGCAAGGCCTGGGCTACCGCGTGCACCTGGCCATGGGTGCCGAACAAGCCCAGGAGCGGTTGGCCTCACAGGCTTTCTCCATCGTGTTTCTCGACGTGGTGCTGGGCCCCCAGGGCGGCATGGACGGCCTGGCCTTGTGCCAACACATCAAGCGTCGCAAGGCGCACCCGGGTGACTTGGCGCCGGCCGTGGTGCTGGTGACCGGTCTCAGCGGCGCAATGGACCGTGTGCGCGGCGACCTGGCGGGCTGCGATGCCTACCTCACCAAGCCGTTGATGGAAGACGAGTTCGTCGCCACGCTGCGCCAGCTTGACCCGCTGCCGGCCTAGTCAGGCCCCCCAGTCGCTATCGCTCCTGCCCCCAAGGGGCGCCGCCTGGCGGCCCGGCAAAGCCGGTTCCGCGGGCGTTGCTTGATGGAGCATGGCGCTTCGCGCGTGCGTCCAACTAGTGCGATGGTCTCGACAGCGTTGACAGCAATGCAGCCATCAAGATCAACCCGCCGCCCAGCGCCAATGCGGTCGTCATCACCCCACCGCCGAGCAGCAAGGCCGAGACCGATGCGAACAGCACCTCCGTCAGCATGACCACCGAGGCCACGTTGGCCGGCAAGCGCGCGGCGCCGTACTGAAGCGCCACATTGCTGAGCAGAAAGAACACGCTCAACACCAGCGCCAGCAGTACCCAGCTGAACGTGGGCGCAGGGGGCCACGCCACCTGGCCTTGCACAGCCAGCACGGTGGCCAGCGAGCCCGCGACCAGCACGCCGCCGATGAACATGGCCAGCGCGCGGCTCTCTTCGGGCTGATGCGCTTCGCGCCGCAGCATCACGTTGTTGAGCGCGAACGAGAAGCCACCGAACAAACCCAGCCAGTCGGGCAGCGATTGCGGCAGTGGCAGGCCCTGCCCACCCTCGGGCCACAACACGATGGCTGCACCCACCAGCGCCAGCAACACACGCGCGGCGGCCATCCAGGTGAGCGCCTCGTTCAGCAGCAACCTCGCGAGCAACACCACCCACAAGGGCATCAGGTAGAACAGCAGCACGACGCGCACCACGTCGCCAACCGCCACGCCCCAGTTGAACGCCGCATTGGTGGCACCCGAAGCCAGCACCAGCACCCACAGCGTGGGCCGGCGCAGCACCTGGCCGAAGGCGTGTGGCCGCATCACGGCGATCACCAGCACCGCCACGCTGTACACCAGCACCGTGGCCCACAACGGGTGCAGGCCTTGCGACTGCAGTTGGCGAAACGGCCACCACGACACGCCCCAGACGAAGGCATTGAGCATCAGCGCCAGCGCGGGCAGCAAGGTTCGGGACGACAGCACCGCCCGATTGTCGCTGCCCGGGCCCGTACCCCAAGTTCGTTGGATTGCGCCGGCCCACTGCGACGCCTAAGGTGGGCACTGTTCCTTGGAGCACAGCGCATGAAAACTCTCACCGTCTACAGCCCCGACGAACTCGCGTTGAGCATTCCCCCCGACCTGAGCTCCGCGGCCTACCGCTTTCTGGCCGAAGGCGACTCGTGGTTCACGCTGAGCACACTGAACCCGGCGCGCAACTCCAACCTGCTGTTCGAGATGAAATTCGAGCAGTTCGCCTGTGCCGTCAACTGCGCAAAACCCGGCGACACGCTGGCCCACATGGTCGAGATGAACCGCGACCCGGTGTTCGAGCGCCTGCTGCGCGGTCGCAACACCTACGTCTGGGACGGCCTGCTGCTCTCGTGCGGCGGCAACGACCTGATCGACGCGATCAAACCCCTGGGCGACGGTGTGCCTCGCGCGCAGCGCCTGCTGCTGAATGCCAACGAATGGGGGCCGGCCACCGTAGGGTCGCGGCGCTACCTCAGCCCCGAAGGCTGGCTGGCCTTCGACACCTACCTGCAAGCCAACTTCGCACACCTGCTGGGTTTGCGCGACGCCGGGCCGTCAGCAGGTTGCCCGACCTTCATCCATGGTTACGCCTGCCCGACCCCGCGAGACGCGGGTGCAGGCCTGGGCTCGGGCCCCTGGTTGCTGCCTTCACTGCTGAGCCACGGTATTCCGGGCGAGGACTGGCTGGCGCTCAGCGCCTTGCTGATGCGCGAACTGGGCCGGCTGCTGGCCGCCATCGCGGCCGACGGGGCGCGTTTCCCCAACCTGCATTTCTTCGACACCAGCGCCATCACCATCGACCCGGCCGCGCTGGGCTCACAAGGTGAGAGCGGCGACTGGGTGAACGAAATTCACCTCACGCGCCGAGGCTACGAGAAGCTGGCGGTGCCGTGGGCGGCGGCGATAGAAAAGACGATGCGACGGAACTGAGGGGTCAGCGACAAGCCAGCGACACGCACTGGACGCTGCGTTCAGTGCTTGTCACTTCGGGCGAGCGCCAACAGGCGGTCGACTTCGTCCTTGTGCCGCACGCAGTTGTTGGCATGCCAACGGCGGATGAGCCACATCGTGCCGGCCACCACTAAACCAAAGATGGTGATGGCGCCAAAGGCCGACAGGCCGAACTTGGTCATGCCGGTGTAAAACGCGCCCAGGCCCAGGATGCAAGCCTGCTCATTGAAGTTCTGCACCGCAATCGACCGGCCGGCGCCCATCAGGTTGTGGCCACGGTGTTGCAAGAGCGCGTTCATCGGCACCACCAGAAAGCCCCCGATCGCCCCCAGAACGATCAGAAAAGGCGCCGCCACCCAGACGTTGCTGATGGCGTTCATGCCAATCACCAGCAGGCCCATTGCAATGCCCAGCGGAATGACATTGGTGGCCTGGTCGAGCCGCATGCGCATCGACGCCACCACGGCACCCACTGCGGTGCCCAGCGCCACCACCCCCACCAGCGTGGAGGCCTGCGTGGTGCCGTAGCCCAGCGCGACGCTGGCCCAGGCCAGCACGATGTAGCGCAGGTTGCCCGACACACCCCAGAACAGCGTGGTGGTGGACAGCGAAATCTGGCCCAGCTTGTCGCTCCACAGGCGGGCATTGCAGTTGGAGAAGTCGCGCACCAGAGCCATCACACTGTGCGCCAGCGGCTGCAGCGGCGCCTCGGTGCGCGGGATCTTCAGATTGAACAGCGCCGCAATCAGGTACAGCAGGATCATCGACGCGATGGCCGCTTCGGGTGCGGTATCCACACCGGTGTCGAACATCGGCATGTCGAACTGCAACAAGTGCCGCGCCACGGCCGAGCCCACCAGCTGCCCGCCCAGCAGCACGCCGAGGATGATGGAGCCGATGGTCAGGCCCTCGATCCAGCCGTTGGCCTTGACCAGCTGAGAGTTGGGCAGCAACTCGGTCAAGATACCGTACTTGGCCGGCGAGTAGGCCGCCGCGCCCAGGCCCACGATGGCATATGACAAGAGCGGGTGCATGCCGAACAGCATCATCAGACAGCCCGCCACCTTGATCAGGTTCGAGAAGAACATGACCTTGCCCTTGGGCACCGCGTCGGCAAAGGCGCCCACCAGCGGCGCGAGGATCACGTAGAACAACGCGAACATCGGCACCAGGGCCGCACGTTGCCATTCGGGTTGACCCGAAGTTCTGAGCAGCTCGACCGCGGCAACAAACAGCGCGTTATCAGCCAGCGAGCTGAAGAACTGCGCCGACATGATGGTGTAGAAACCTTTTTTCATTCGCCCGCGGAGGGTTCCGTCGTACTGCAAAGGCCCATGGGGCTGGGCCTGCGGCGGCGGTTATAGCATGCAGGCCCGGTAGCTCGACCATTGGAATGGGTGGCGCAGACCACCCGCTGTCAATTGGGACACCCTACGCACTGCGTGCGGTCCCGCCAAGCGGGAAGGAGCCCCTTCGGGCGGCCGGGCGGTGCTCAATGGTTGCCGCTGCGCGCGTGCGCCAGCAGATGCGCCAGTTCGCTGCCGTGCTGGCTGCAGTTGCGCGCGTGCCAGCGTGTGATGAGCCACATCGAGACCACCACCAGCGAACCGAAGATCGTGATGGCGCCAAACGACGACAGGCCAAATCGGTTGAGCGCGGTGTAGAACGCGCCCAGCAACAGAATGCAGAACTGCTCGTTGAAGTTTTGCACGGCGATGGAGCGGCCGGCGCCCATCAGGTTGTGGCCGCGGTGCTGCAAAAGTGCATTCATCGGCACCACCATGTAGCCGCCGATCGCACCCAGCACCAGCAAGAAGGGTGCGGCCACCCAGAGGTTGTCGATCAGGTTCATCGCCATCAACAAGCCGCCGATCACGATGCCCAGCGGAATGACGCGCGGCGCCTGATCGAGCCGCGTGGTGATTGAAGCCACCAGCGCCCCCACCGCCATGCCCACGGCGACCACACCCACCAGCGATGCCGACTGCGTGATGTCGTAGCCCAACGCCGCCGCCGCCCACGCCAGCACGATGTACTTGAGGTTGCCCGAAACGCCCCAGATCAAGGTGGTGGTGGCCAACGAGATCTGGCCCAGCTTGTCTCGCCACAAGCGTGCGTTGCATTGGGTGAAGTCGCGTACCAGGCCCAAAGGACCATGGGCGATGGGCTGCAAGGGTGCGTCGGTGCGCGGAATGCGCAAGTTGAAGAGGGCGGCCAGCGCGTACAGACCGACCATCGAGGCCACGGCCGCCTCGGGCGCGGTGTCGATGCCGGTGCTGATCCAGGGCAGGTCGAGCCGCAACAGCTGCGTCGAGATCACGTGCCCCACCAGTTGCCCGCCGAGCAAGGTGCCAAGGATGATGGAGCCAATGGTCGAGCCCTCCATCCAGCCATTGGCCTTGACCAGCTGCGAAGGCGGCAGCAGCTCGGTGAGGATGCCGTACTTGGCGGGTGAGTAAGCCGCGGCACCCAGGCCCACCACCGCGTAGGCGAGCAGTGGGTGGCTGCCGAACAGCATCATCAAACAGCCCACCACCTTGATCATGTTCGAGACGAACATCACCTGGCCCTTGGGCAGCGCGTCTGCGAAGGCGCCGACCAGCGGCGCCAGCAGCACGTAGAACAACGCGAACATGGGCACCAGCGCGGCACGTTGCCATTCGGCACCGCCCGATTGGCGGATCAGCTCGACCGCGGCCACGAACAAGGCACTGTCGGCCAGTGAGCTGAAAAACTGTGCCGCGAGGATGGTGTAGAAACCTTTTTTCATTCAGGCAAGTTGCACGGTGCGCGGCCGTTATAGCACGCACGAAGTCGCATTCAGCGAGCCGAGCGCCGTCCCGTTCCCAAGCCTGGCCTGAGGTATCGAAGGGCCGGCCCGCATCCCCGCGGGGGATCGTTTGACGTACTCGTCGAACGAGGGGCCGTCGTCCTGCGCTGGCAGAATCAACGCCATGCCCCGCCCCATCGAAGCCCTGGTTCACCCCGAAGCGCTTGCGCACAACCTGAAGTGCGCCCGCGACCACGCGCCCGACGCCAAGGTGTGGGCGGTGGTCAAGGCAAACGCCTACGGCCACGGCATCGAGCGTGCCTACGCCGGCCTGCAAGGTGCTGACGGTTTTGCCTTGCTTGACCTGGCCGAGGCTTCAGCGTTGCGGTCGCTGGGTTGGCGCGGCCCCATCCTGTTGCTCGAAGGTTGCTTCGAAGCGCGCGACCTGGAGCTTTGTTCGCGGCTCAACCTGTGGCACGTGGTGCACCACGAAGCGCAGATCGACTGGCTGGCCACGCACAAGACCACCTGGCCGCACCACGTGTACCTGAAGATGAACAGCGGCATGAACCGCCTGGGCTTCACGCCCGCGGCCTTTCGCAGTGCCTGGCAGCGCCTGTCGGGCCTGACGCAGGTTGACCAGATCACGCTGATGACGCACCTGTCAGACGCCGACGGCGACCTCAACACCTCGCGTGGCATTGCGCACCAGCTGGCCACCTTCGAGGCTGCCACGCACGACCTGGTGGGCGAGCGCTCCATCAGCAACAGTGCTGCCACGCTGCGTTTTGCACCCAAGCTGGCCGAGGTGCGTGGTGACTGGGTGCGCCCCGGCATCATGTTGTATGGCTCCTCACCCGACTTTCCCGCCCACAACATCACGCAGTGGAAGCTGCAACCCACGATGACGTTGCGCTCGCGCCTGATCAGCACGCAGCTGCTGCAAGTGGGTGACACGGTCGGCTACGGCAGCAGCTACACCGCCGACCGCGCCATGCGCATCGGCATCGTCGCCTGCGGTTATGCCGACGGCTACCCGCGCGCGGCCTCCACCGGCACCCCGGTGCTGGTGAACGGCATTCGCACGCGGCTGGTCGGTCGGGTGTCGATGGACATGCTGACGGTCGACCTGAGCCTCGTGCCGCATGCCGTGCTGGGCACCGAGGTCACGCTGTGGGGCCGCGGCCCGCACGGCGAAGTGCTGCCCATCGACGAGGTAGCGCAGGCGGCCGGCACGGTGGGTTACGAGTTGATGTGCGCGCTGGCGCAGCGGGTGCCCACCCAACTGGCATGAACCCGATCGAGATCAACCCCGACGAAGTGGAGTTCAGCGCCATCCGTGCGCAAGGCGCGGGTGGGCAAAACGTCAACAAGGTGTCGAGCGCAGTGCACCTGCGCTTCAACATCCATGCTTCGTCGCTGCCCGAGCCGGTGAAGGAAAGATTGCTGGCGATGTCAGATCAACGCATCACCGTCGATGGCGTGGTGGTGATCAAGGCGCAGACCTCGCGCAGCCAGGACATGAACCGCCAAGACGCGTTGCAGCGCCTGCAAGAGCTGGTGGACAGCGTGGCCACGCCGCCGCGTGCGCGCAAGGCGACCAAGCCCAGCTATGGCTCCAAGCAGCGCCGGCTGCAAGGCAAGAGCCAGCGCGGTGAAATCAAAGCGGGGCGCACCAAGGTGCGGGGCGAGTAGTGTCCAATCCCCGCCGTCGCATCCTGATGCGCCCCGCTTTGAAATCATGATCAGCCCGGCGCTCGGCCGCCCGAAGCCGGGCTGCGCCCCCTTTGGGGGGCAGGAGCGAGCAACGTGGGGGCATCTCAGCCCGGCGCTCGGCCGCCCGAAGCCGGGCTGCGCCCCCTTGGGGGGCAGGAGCGAGCGACGTGGGGGCATCAATTACCGAGCTGCTCGCCCAACAACTTGAGGCTTTGCAGATCGCCCGCCGGCAGCTTGCCGGCGCGCAACAAGGTGGCGCTGTGAATGCCGCGCAGGCGGTAGAGCAGTTCCTGTTCAACCGCTTCGACCTCGGCGGCGTCTTGCACCGCCACGTCGCCGTCGATCCACAAGCCGCTCGCGTTCCAACCCTTGCGCAAGCGGCCCAGCAGATGCTGGGCCAGGCCGAGCGCATCCATCAAGGCCTGAGACTGGGCCGTGGAGGCCAGTGCCACGATGCCCACGTGCGCTGTTTGCAAGGCTGCATCGAGCAGGGCCAGGCGCACCTGGATCTCGTCACGGCCCATGCTGGCTTGCAGCGGCGGCTGCAGGCCGCCGGCGTACGCCACCGGGCCCACCCAACCCATCTCGAACTCGCCGGGCACCACACGCAAGGCCACGCTGGCGCGCGCAAGTTGCGGGCAGTCACTGCGCAGCACCGCCAGCACCGCCTCGGTGACGGCCAGTTGGCGGCCCTGGGGCGAGATCTGGTCGCGTTGCAGGCAATGCGGGTAACCCGAACCGTCGAGCCGCTCGTGATGCTCGGCCACGGCGCGTGCCACCACGGCCGGGTAGTCGGTGAGCTCTTGCAGCAGCAGCTGGCCCACATGCGGGTGCACCACCAGGTGCTGGTAACTCTGGAAGCTGTAGGCCCGCTCGGCGTCGGCCTCGCCGTGCTCTGGGGCGATGTACATCTCGCCCAGGTCGTGCAACAAGCCGCACAACATGGCCAGGCGCAGCTCTTGAACGCTGCCGCCGTGGGCAATGGTGAGCACGCCATTCAAGGCCATGGCCTGCAAGGCGTGGTCAAACGATTCGGGGCGCGACGCCTGGCCGGCCGTGAGCAGCAACTGCACCACCGGGTGCAGCGGCAGGTAGGGCGCCTCGCGCAGCAGCTTGGCGGCATGCGGGCGCAAGAGCGGGGCGAGCGGGCTGTCGCGCTCCACCAGCCGTTCGAGCGACTGCACCAGCGAGTGGGCGGTCACGCCGTCTTCGGCGAGCAGGCAGGATTCGAGCGGCTGGCGCAGCTGGCGGTCGAGCAGCTTGCGCTGCAAAGACTGCGACACGGGCAGGTCACGAGCCCACAGCTTGGTGCCGGAGATGTCGAAGATGTCGCGCGAGGCAATGATCGACTTGGTCTGGCTCGCCTCCAGGATGGTGGCCAGCGCGTGCGGGTTGGCAGTGGAGAAGCTCTGAGTCTGGGCGGACGAATTCATGTTCTGTGTCTCCAACGGGCCGTGTCGACCTGTTTTCGACACACCCACGCCGCACTCAAGGCCTGGGTTGTGACAACTCGTTTCTTGCGTGGCCCTAAGTTCGTTTGAAGAGCGCGAGTAAACCACCGGCGGCTACGAACAACCCCCCAAAGGTACGGTTGAGCACCTTGATCTGGCGCGGCGACTTCAAGAGCCGCAACACCCTGGACGCCAGCGCGGTGTAACCCGCCATCACCACCAGATCAGTGAAGCCCAGCGTGGCGGCGATCACCGCGTACTGCGTCGTCAACGACTGCGAGAGGTCGAGAAACTGCGGCACCACCGCCAAGAGAAACACGGTGCCTTTGGGGTTGACAGCGTTGACCATCCAGCCGCGCAGAACCAGCGTACGCCGCAGGGTGAGCACCGCCTCGCCGGTTTGGGCCACCATCGGCATGGCAGGCGCCCGCCACTGCCTGATGCCGAGCCACACCAAGTAGGCAACCCCCAGCCATTTGACGATGGCAAAGCCCACACTCGACGTGGCGATCAAAGCGCCCAGCCCCAGGCCCACCACCACGATCTGCGTCCAGATGCCCAGCACCAGGCCGAGCGACATGAAGTAGCCACGCGCAAAGCCGTGGTTGAGGCCTGAGCTCATGGCGGCCACCGCACCCGCGCCGGGCGAAATGCTGATGGCCCAGGAGGCGGCAAAAAAAGCGAACCAGGTGCTGAGTTCCATGTGTTCTCGAAGGAGGGTCAGAGCTGCTGGGCCACCATCTGGCCCAGGCGGCGGATGTGGGCGTCGAGCCGGGCCGACCACGGGTCACCGTAATGCACGCGGATGAAATGATCGAAGCGCCCGCTGCAGCTGAAGGTGGCGCCGGGCGCGCAACCAATGTGCTCATGGCGCGCCTGCTCGAAGACCTTGCGCGAATCCACCTGCGGCGGCAGCTCGATCCAAAGCATGAAGCCGCCCTGTGGACGGCTCAATTTGCACCCCGCCGGGAAGTGCCGCGTCACCGCATCGGCCATCTGCTGCGACTGTTGTTTGAGTGCGGCGCGCAGGCGGCGCATGTGGTGGTCGTAGCCGCCATCGCGAATGAACTCTGCCAGCACCTCCTGCTGCAGCATGCCGCCGGCGATGGAGGTGTGGAACTTGTGCGACTGCGCGATCTTGAAGTGCCGGCCCGGCGCCATCCAGCCCACGCGGTAGCCAGGCGCCACGGTCTTGGTGAAGGCCGAGCAGAGGATCACGTCGTCTTGTGTGTCGAAGCTCTTGAGCACCGGCGGGCGCTCCTCGCCGAAATAGGTTTCGCCGTAGATGTCGGTTTCGATCAGCGTGAAGCCACGCTCGGCCGCGAGCGCCACCAGGCGGCGCTTGCTGTCCAGCGGCATCAGGCTGCCCAGCGGGTTGTTGAAGTTGGGGATCACCACGCAGGCCTTCACCACGCCCGGCTCGCGCGTGGCCAGATCCAGCGCCTCGACCGAAATGCCCTCGCGCGGGTGGGTCGGGATCTCGATCGAGCGCATGCCCAGGCTGCGGATGATCTCCATCAACATCCAGTAGCAAGGCGACTCGACCGCGATGGTGTCGCCGGCTTGTGCGGCCGAACGCAAGGCCAGAAAGACCGCCTCGGTGCCGCCGTTGGTGAGGATGATCTCTTCGGGGCGCAGCCGCACGCCGGCCCCCACGCTGCGCCGCGCGATCTCTTGGCGCAGCGCCGGGCTGCCGGTGATGAGATAGCGCGAGGCGTATTCCGGGCGCAGGCGGTTCATGCGCGCAAGCAGGTGGCGCAGCTTGGCCTCGGGCAGCAGCGAGCGCGCCGGCATCGGGCAGAACGAGGGGGCGGCCAGCGGGTCGTCGTTGCCGTACAGAAACTCGCGCGTCAGGTCATCGGCGGTCACGAAACCGGGGCGACCCATGCGCGTATCGATCTCCGGCTCGGGCAGCGGTTCGTGGCGCCGGGCCACGAAATAACCCGACTTCGGCCGTGCCTCGACCAGCGCCTGGTTCTCCAGCGAGCGGTAGGCCAGCGTGATCGTGGAAGCACTCACTCCGTGCTGCTGGCAAAGCTGGCGTACCGATGGCAGGCGGTCACCGGTGCGCAGGCTGCCGCTGTGGATGGCCTGGGCCAGCTCGCCCGCCACACGGTGGTAGAGCGGGAATCCGGGGTGGGCGGGGGTGTCCATGCAGGGCATTGTGAATCGGGCAGGCAGGATGTGACAGGCACAGAAGTCGTCAGTTGTCACCAGCACAGATGGCCCGCCGAGCATCTGTGCTGCCGCAGTTTGCCGGGCTCTGGATGTGGTGGCGTTGTGACGGGGCGGGAACACTGACGCCCAGGAAACAGACACCTTCGGAGGCCGCCATGGTTCGCTTCACACCCCCCGTCACCCTCAGGCTCAGCCAAGGCGAGGTGCTCGCCTGGAACCAGGCCGCAGCCTTGGTGCGCGTGGTGTCGGGCCAGGTGTGGATCACCCGGCGCAACGACCTGATCGACCACTTCTTGCACCACGGCCAGTGTTTCGAGCTGCGCCGCAGCCATGGCACGCTGATCCAGGCCGAGCAGGACGTGTGGCTGCGCTTCGAGCGTGACGGTTCCTTGCTGGGCGGCTGGTTGAGCAGCCGGTGGCGCAGGCTCACCGGGCGAGCTACCCAGGCCGCTACAGTCGCCGGGTGAGCAAACCCAAATCTGTCTATACGTGCAACGAATGCGGTGGCACCAGCCCCAAATGGCTGGGCAAGTGCCCTCATTGCAATGCCTGGAACACGCTGATCGAGTCGGTGGCCGACGCGCCCTCGAAGCACCGCTACCAATCCCTCGCCGCCGCGCAGCCGGTGGCCACGCTGAGCGAAATCGAAGCGTCTGACGTTGATCGCCAACCCACCGGCATCGACGAGCTCGACCGTGTGCTCGGCGGCGGCATGGTGGCTGGCGGGGTGGTGCTGATCGGTGGTGACCCGGGCATCGGCAAGTCAACCTTGCTGCTGCAGGCGCTCGATTCGCTGTCGCGCAACCTGCGTACTTTGTATGTGACCGGCGAAGAGTCGGGCGCTCAGGTGGCGTTGCGCTCGCGCCGGCTGGGGCTCGACGGCTCCAAGGTGCGCGTGGTGGCCGAGATCCAGCTGGAGAAGATCAGCGCCACCATCGAAGCCGAGCAGCCGGCGGTGTGCGTGATCGACTCGATTCAAACGGTTTACAGCGACCAGCTCACCTCGGCCCCCGGCTCGGTGGCGCAGGTGCGCGAATGTGCGGCGCAGCTCACGCGCATCGCCAAGAGCAGCGGTACCTCCAT
>JACMKW010000029.1 GCA_014379885.1 Rhizobacter sp. | reverse complement strand
GAGCCGACGCCGACGCTGGCGCCGAGGGCCACGCCGGTTTTGAGAAACAAGCGGCGGTTGGGGGAAGAGGAAACGGGGTCGGTCATGAGGGCGCTCCTGGCGGGTGGGTCATGGCGGGTGGTTCGTGGCGGGTGGGTCATGCGTGGCCGAAATGTGCATACAGTTTGTGCATGCACTGTCAACAACGCATCAACCGTGCCAATCTGCGCGCACCAAGCCGCAGCGTCAGAGCCCCGGCGCGCCGCCGTAACGGTGCAGGTGGAAGGGGCTGCGGCACAGGCCGATGCAGAAGCTGCCCACCGCCTGCTCAAGCGCATCGGCCAGGTAGGTGCCCTGCGCATTGGCCACACTGAGCTGCGCCGTGGCAGCCTGGGCCTGCTGGGCCAGTTGGGAGAGGTCGCTGCCGAGGTGGCGGCCGTCTTGCACCACCCACCGACCGCCCACCATCACGTGGCGCACGCTGGTGGCGTCTTCCGTCAGCACCACCTGGTTGGCCGGGTCGTTGAGCGGGATCCAGTTGATGGCGTTCAGGTCGAGAAAGACGATGTCGGCCAGATGGCCCACGGCCAGCGTGCCGGCTTTGTCGAAGCCGGTGGCACGCGCGCCGCCGGCCGTGGCGGCGCTGAAGACTTCGGGTGCGGTGAGCCACTTGTTGAAATCGGGCCCGCGCACGTTCGACACCATCGAGGCGTAGCGCATCGCCTCGTACATGTTCTGGTTGTCGGCGCACAGCGCGCCGTCGGTGCCGATGGCGAGGTTGACGCCCAGCTCCAGCATGCGGCGCGAATCGGCAATGCCGGCGCCCAGGCGCATGTTGCTGCCGGGGTTGTGCGACACGGAAGCGCCGTGTGCGGCCAGCCGGCGCATGTCGTCGTCGTCGAGCCACACGCCGTGGGCCACGGTGAAGTTCGGGCCGAGCATGCCCAGTTGCTCAAAATGTGCGGTGAGCGAGTGGCCCCAGCGCTGCAGTGCCGCCACGGCCTGCACCTTTGATTCGGCCACGTGCGACTGCAGCGGCGCGCCGTACTTGGCCGCGAGCTGGGCGCAGCCGCGTGCCAACTCGTCAGAGCAGTGCAGCGGGATGGTGGGTGCAATGCCCAGCCGCACCTGCGCCTTGTCGTGCGGCCAGCGTTGCAGGGCTTCTTCCATCTGGCGGAGGATGAAGGCGGTGTCGCCATCCTCGGCATCGAGCTGCTTCTTCAAGGGCTCGGGCAGTGCTTCGTACAGGCCGGGGATGGCCTTGTAGAACGAGATGTCTTGCAGCATCGGCGCCACCACCGCGCGCATGCCGGCGTCTGAATATGCCTTGCCGATGGCGATGAGCTCATCCACCGTCACGAGCGGGAATCCGAAGGTCAGGTCGTAGCAGGTGGTGCAGCCTTTTTGCAGCATCTCCACGGCGCCGATCGTGGTATTGAGTGCCTTGTGTGCGAGCGTCTGGTTGGCGGCCCAGCCGGGCGCACCATTGAGCAGCAGCTCCAGTGACCAACGGTCGTGCGTGGCCTTGGCCAGATTGGTGCTGCCGTGCGTGTGGCCGTTGATCAGCCCGGCGTGCATCAACAGCCCGCTGGCATCAAACACCCGCGCATGGGCGGGTGCCGGCTGGCCGGGCTCGGCCAGGTGTGCGATGAAGCCATCAATGACCAGCAGATCAGTGTGTGGCGCGCGGCGCCCGGCGGCGTCGAGCAGGCGGCCACCGCGAATCACGAGGGGTGTGTTTTCAACCATGGGGGTTCTCGAAGTGGGCCTAGCATCAGGGCATGAAGCACATGGCCAAGAGCAAGTTCCATACGCACTGGCAGCGCCCCCTGTGGCTGCTGGCCGGGGGCCTGAGTTTTCTCGTGGGGGTGATCGGCATCGTGGTGCCGCTGTTGCCGACCACGCCGCTGGTGCTTTTGGCGGCGTACTGTTTTGCGCGCGGCAGCAAGCGGTGCGAAGCCTGGCTTCTCGCTCACCCGCGCTTCGGCCCGATGGTGCGTGACTGGCGCGAGCACCGCGCGGTGCCGCTGCGCGCCAAACAGTTCGCCACCGTGATGATGGCGATCAGCTCGGCGGGTTCGTGGTGGATGATTCATTCTCCCTGGCGCTGGGCGCCTGCCCTGTGCTGCCTGGCCGTGGCGTTGTGGTTGTGGAGTCTGCCCAATGCACCTGCCCGCCAGCGAGCGCCAGAGAGATGAAACGCGGCCCCGGTTCAGGGGGGATTCTTCTTGCCCCGTGTGCTTTCACACAGGGCGGCGACGCGGTACCGTTCAGCTATTGCGCCCGCCGCCGATAACGAGCCTGACATGAATCGAGCTGTAGTCACCCCATGGGTTGACGCCGTCCTGGGCGCCGACCGGAACCAGCGTGTGCGCGCCAAACAGTCGCTGATGGCCTCGCTGGTCTACCTCGGCCTGAGTGCGATCACCGGGCTGAGCGCGTGGCTGGGCGTGATCGAGCAGCTGCCAGCCACGGTACTCATCGCTTCGATGCTGAGTGTGTCGGCGCTGTTTTATGCCGTCATCCGCAGCGGGCGCAACCTTCGCTTTACGGCCGACCCGGCGCTCACCCTGGTGCAAGGCTTGGTGTGTGTGCTGGCCAGCAGTGCCGCCTACGTGGTGGCCGGGCCCATGCGCGGCGCCATGCTGATGACGCTGTTGATCGGCCAGTTTTTCGGCGTATTTGCGCTCTCGCCTTTGCAGGCCCGCCGCATGGCCGGCTTTGGGGTCGTGGTGATGGCGCTCACCATGGGTGCTTGCGCTTACATCGACCCGCTGCGCTTCGCACCGCGTGAAGAACTGCTCAACTTCTTGATGGTGGCGCTGATGTTGCCCACCATCGGCTGGCTGGCCGGCCAGTTGAGTGCCATCCGCAGCAAACTGCGGCTTCAAAAGGCGCAGCTGGAAAGCGCGCTCGCACAAAACCGCCTGCTCGCCACACAAGATGAACTGACCGGCTTGTCGAACCGGCGCCACATGACGGCGTTGATGGTGGCCGAACGCGGGCGCCAGCAGCGCAACCGCAATCCCATCAGCATGGTGCTGATGGATATTGACCACTTCAAGCACATCAACGACGCCTGCGGCCACCAGGCGGGCGACCAGGTGTTGCAGATCTTTGCCGACGTCATCACTCACGGCCTGCGTGCCGGTGACTCGCTGGCGCGCTGGGGCGGCGAAGAGTTCTTGTTGAT
This sequence comes from Rhizobacter sp., assembly GCA_014379885.1. The sequence goes on along the minus strand of JACMKW010000029.1, from coordinate 3,708 downwards.
GTTGCCCAACACCGCCGCCGACGATGCGCTGGTGTGTGTGGAGCGCATGCGCGGGCAACTGGCCGCGCGCAGCTTCGAGCACATTGCGCCCAAGCTCGCGGTGACGTTCTCGGCCGGCATCGGGGTGTGCAGCACCGACGACAAGCTCGACACCATCATCGAACGCGCCGACCGAGCCATGTACCGCGCCAAGACAACGGGGCGCAACCGCACCGTGGTGGCCTGAGAACCTGAGCTCAAGTCGCGGGGGCTGGCGGCCGATAAATCAGGCATCACATTGCCGTACCGTGAAGCCATGCAAACCGATCCCAGCTCCGCTCTAGAAGGCCCTTCCTACCCACAAGTCGACTTGGCCGACCCGCTGGAGGTTGCACGCTGGTCCTGGCTGCTCGATGTGCCTGACCTGCAGATCCACCATGCGGTGAGCCTGGTGGGCAACAACGGCGAGGCGGTGGCGCATTACGTTGAGTTCTTCGGTCGCCCGGTTGGCCGGCACCGCCACTGACTGGCCTGGAAAACGCTGGCACGAAGCTCGCTACTTGAGGCTTGGCGGCTCCAAACCCCTGCGGAACCGCCTCAGACCGCCCAAATGGGTCGGTTTTGCTGCTGGAACTCACATGACTGACAAACATCGCCATCGCCATCACCATGCGCCCCGAGGGTTTTTGCCCGGGTGGGTGCTGGTGGCGTTTGCCGGCGGATCGATCCTGATCGTCCGCCTGGTCCACACCCTGATCTGACCCTTTCGCTTCAGGTTTGCCCTCCGGCCGCACCGGCCCGGGGCGGCCGGGCTGTTCTACGCCCACCTGAGCCGTTCGGGCTGACCCCTCCACAGGCCCGATCGGGGCACGCGCGAACGCAGCGAGCTTGAACGGAGAGATTCAGCTCACCGTCTGCGGCCCGACCTCCAGCTTGCCGCGGTCAACGCGGCTGCGCTGCAGGTCGTCAATCAGCGTCAGGTAGTAGTCGAGTGATGGCGTGGTCTGGCCAGGCACTTTGGCCAGGTCATCCCAGCGGCGCAGTTGCACAGCATCCATCGCGAACGGCGTCGCCTCGAAGGCAGCCACCTCATCCGCTGACATGGCACCACCTTGCAAGCCCAGCGAGTGCACAGACGCGCTGGAGAGCCCGCTCAGGTACGCCGGGTCAGTCGCCACCAGGTAGCGTTTGGCGGCCACGTGCAGGCGGATCGGCTCCAGCACCTCGGGCCCGAAGTGCGGTGCGAGGAAAGGCAGTGCCTGCACCTCGTGGCGGTCGTCGATGTGCGCAGCGCCCTCGGCGGCGATGAAATGGCCGATGTCATGCAAAAAGGCCGCGGCCACCAGTGCATCGTCGGCATGCGCCCACTCGGCGAGCTGGGCACACTGCAAGGCGTGCTGCGTGGCCGTCACCGGCTCGCGGCGGCTGTCGTCGTAAGCCTGGTTGCCCTGGCGCAGGAACAGCGCCTCAATTTCGGACACCACAATAGCCATCTCAGATCACCCGCTTGCGCAGATTGGACGAGAGCAGGTCGATCAGCGACACCGCCACCACCAGCATCAGCAGCACGGCCGCGGTCTGTGCGTACTCAAAGCCGCGGATCACATCCCACAGCACCATGCCGATGCCGCCGGCCCCCACCATGCCCACCACCGAAGCCGAACGCACGTTGGATTCGAAGCGGTACAGCGCATACGAGATCCACAACGGCATCACCTGCGGGATCACGCCGTAGACGATCTCGGCCAGCGGGTGCGCGCCGGTTGCGCGTATGCCTTCCACCGGCTGCGGGTCGATGGCTTCGACCGCTTCAGAAAACAGCTTGGCGAGCACGCCGGTGGTGTGCACCCACAACGCCAGCACGCCGGCAAACGGGCCCAGGCCCACGGCCACCACGAAGAGCAGTGCGAACACGATTTCGTTGATCGAGCGGCAGGCATCGAGCACGCGGCGAACCGGCTGGTGCACCCACCACGGCGTGATGTTGCTGGACGCCAGCAAGGCCAGCGGCACCGAGCCCGCAATTGCGAGCGCGGTGCCCCATACGGCAATCTGCAGCGTGATCACCAGTTCGGTGAGGTAGTGGCGCCACGCAGAGAAATCAGGCGGGAAGAAGCCGCCCGCGTACTGCGCCATGTTGCCGGCGTCGCGAAAGAGATCGAGCGGGCGCATGTCAGCGCCCTTCCAGCTGCCGGCGAGTACGGCCAGCAGCACGCCCCAGATCACCAGCGTGGCCAGCGGCGTGCGCGGCGGCTGGATGCGGTCGGCCGGCGAGAGGCTCAATGTCGACATGTCGAAGCAGCCGCCTTACTTGGCGCTGGCCAGTTGGCGCGTGAGCTCGGCCAAGCGCTGTTCGATGTCTTGCAGCTTCTTGGCCTTGTCTTCGGCCGACATGGTGGCGTCGGCTTCCACACGCGTGCGGTCGCGCGCCAGCTCGAGCTGGCGGATGGGGTTGAGCTGGGCGTTGTCTGAAGGCACGAAGCCGGCGAAGGTGAGGTTCTTCAAAATGTCTTTCTCGCGCGCGTCTCGCCCGTAGGCCAAGAAGAAATCGCGCAACTTCTTCTTGGCATCGGCATCGAGGTCTTTGCGCCAGACCATGGGGTCGCTGGAGATCAGCGGCGAGCGCCACACCTCGCGCAACTCGGCGGCCTTCTCGGCCTGCTTGATTTTCATGCGGTCAACGCCATCGCTGGCCACGGTCGCCACGTCGATCTGCTTGTTGGCCACGGCAAGGATGTTGGTCTCGTGGTTGGCGCGCACCGAGCGCTTGAAGTCGCGTGTCGGGTCGACCTTGTTCTGGCCCCAGGCGTAGAAGCCCGGCACCAGGGTGCCGCTGGTGGAGTTGGTGTCGCCCATGCCGAGCGTGAGGTTCTGGCGGCTCTTGAGCACGTCGTCCAGCGTCTTCAACGGGCTGTCCTTGTGCACGATCATCAGGCTCCAGTAGCCTTGGGCGCCATCGGCCTGCGCGACCTTGGCGAATACCTCGCCTTGCGAACGGTCCACGGCCTCCATGGCCGACTTGTTGCCCATCCACGCCACCTGCACCTTGTTGAAGCGCATGGCTTCGATGATGCCGGCGTAGTCGGGTGCAAAGAAGGCACTGACCTTGTAGCCAGTGGCCTTCTGCAGATCATCGAGCACCGGTTGCCAGGCGCTTTTGAGGTTGGCCGACGATTCGGTGGCGATGAAGCCCATCTGCAGCTCGCGCGGTTGCTGCGAGTGGGCGCTGCCGAACCACAGGGAAGCGGTGGTGGCAACAAGAAGAAGGGTGGCTCGGCGGTTCATGGTGATTCCTTCGGTCAGGTATTGAGACAAGCCCGCACGCCACCACCCGTTCGGGCTGAGGTATCGAAGCCACGCGCCAACAGTGGAGCGGCCCTTCGATACCTCAGGGTGAACGGCATGTGATGTGCGAACACGAGGTCAGGCAGCCAGCAGGTTTGCTGGCACGGGTAGAAGGTCTTGTGGCGCGTCGTTGCGGGGCGGCAGCAGCTCGTCGGTCTGCGTGCCGTACAGATCACGCAGGCGCTGAGGCGTGAGCTCTTGTGTGGGGCCGTCGTGTACCACCTCGCCGGCGCGCAGCGCCACGGTGCGAGGGCAGTAGGCGAAGGCGTAGTCGACCTGGTGCAGCGAGACGATCACCGTGACACCCAGCTCGCGGTTCACCTCGGCCAGCAGCTCCATCACACGGCGGCTGGCCTCGGGGTCGAGCGTGGCGATGGGTTCGTC
>JACMKW010000264.1 GCA_014379885.1 Rhizobacter sp. | reverse complement strand
CGGCCTGCCAGCCTTCGCCTGCGGGCGGCGGCAGCTCGGCGCGCGAGACCAGGGCTTCGGCGCGGTCGAGCCGCTCGCCCGGCCACTGCGCTGCATCGAAGGTCAGCTGCTGGGCACACCACAGCGACAGCGCGAGCATGGCCACGCACATCAAAGGCATCAGCGCGGGCCGTGCCCAACGGGTCATGCCGGCGCGCAGTGTGTGACCGAAAGCTGGGTTCATGCACGAGGGTGGGCGAAAGCGTGGGGTGGATTGTTGATGAAGCGACGCGGCACCACCATCGGCCAAATGGCCGGCCGCTCAGGCCTGGCGCGCCAGCAGCATCGCATCGCCGTAGCTGAAGAAGCGGTAGCGCTGCGCGATGGCGTGCTGGTAGAGCGCCATCACACGCTCGTAGCCAGCAAAGGCGCTGACCAACATCAGTAGCGTGCTCTTGGGCAGGTGGAAGTTGGTGATCAGCACGTCGACCACGCAGAAGGGGAAGCCCGGCGTGATGAAGATGTCGGTGTCGCGGCTGCCGGCACGCAACTCACCCCCTTGCGCTGCCGATTCGAGTGCACGCAGCGTGGTGGTGCCGACCGACACCACACGGCCACCGGCGGCGTGGGTGGCGGCGATGGCATCCACCGTGGCCTGCGGCACCTCGAACCATTCGCTGTGCATCCTGTGCTCGGCCAGGTTCTCGGTGCGCACCGGCTGGAAGGTGCCGGCACCCACGTGCAGCGTGACGCTTGCGGTGCGGATGCCACGCTCGCGCAAGGCAGCCAGCACGCCCTCGTCGAAATGCAAGGCAGCCGTGGGTGCAGCAGCGGCGCCGGGTTTGGCGGCGAACACGGTCTGGTAGCGGCGCTCGTCGTCGGCGTCGTCGGCATGCGTGATGTAAGGCGGCAGCGGCACATGGCCATGGCGCTCGATCAACGCAAACGGTTCACTCGGGAAGCGCAGGTGAAAGAGTGAGTTCTCCGCGCCACCACGGCCCAGCATCTCGGCCTCAAAACTACTGTCCCCATCGCCGCTGCCAAAGCGGATCAGCGCGCCGGGCTTGGGCGACTTGCTGGCGCGCAGGTGCAGCATCACCTCGTGGCTCGGCAACACACGCTCGACCAGCGCCTCGACCGAACCGCCCGTGGCCTTGGCGCCAAGCAGGCGCGCCTTGATGACGCGGGTGTCGTTGAAGACCAGCAGGTCACCGGCACGCAGCAGCGTGGGCAGCTCGCGAAAGATGCGGTCCGCCGGCGGCGCCACGCTGCCGTCGAGCAGGCGCGAGGCACTGCGTTCGGCGGTGGGGTGCTGCGCGATCAGTTCGGGGGGCAGGACGAAATCGAAGTCAGCGAGCGTGAAGCGGCGCGAGGGTTCTGCGAGAGACATGCCGTTGAGGGGAGGACGGTCCCCGTACCAAGGTGAAGAAGGGAGGCAAAATTGTCCCATGCCCACCGACACTCCCTCTGAAGCGCGCAAGGAGAAATCTGCGCCGCAGAAGGCGATGGATAAGCTGGGCCTGGTGCGCGACATCGACCTCGCACTGCACATCCCGCTGCGCTACGAAGACGAAACGCGCATCACACCGATACGCGACTTGCGCGATGGCGACTCGGCGCAAGTGGAGGGTGTGGTCAGCGACTGCCAGATCCAGTTTCGCCCGCGCCGCCAGCTGGTGGTGAAACTGGGCGACGGCACCGACGAGCTGTTCCTGCGCTTCCTCAACTTCTACCCCAACCACCAGAAGACCTTGGCGGCCGGAAACCGCGTGCGGGTGCGTGGCGAAGCGCGGGGCGGTTTCTTCGGGCTGGAGATGGTGCATCCCACCTTCAAGAGCGTCGATGAACAAACGCCGCTCGCCACCGCACTGACGCCGGTGTACCCGAGCAGCGCGACGCTGCCGCAGGCTTATTTGCGCAAGGCGGTGAACTCGGGGCTGCAGCGGGCCGATCTGGCCGAGTTGATCCCGCCCGAGCTGCTGCCCAATGGCCTGTGGAGCTTGCGTGACTCACTGCGCTTCTTGCACCACCCCACGCCCGACGTCAGCTTGGGCCAACTGGAAGACAAGACCCACCCCGCGTGGCAACGACTCAAGTTCGAAGAGCTGCTGGCGCAGCAACTCTCGCAATTGCATGCCAAGAACGAGCGTGCCCTGCAACGCGCGCCGCGCTTCACGGTGCGAGCTGGCGGCCTGCAAGAAAAGCTGCTTGCCGCGCTGCCCTTCAGCCTGACATCGGCTCAGCGCCGTGTGGTCGAAGAAATCGCGCTCGACCTGCAGCGTGAAGCGCCGATGAATCGTTTGCTGCAAGGCGACGTCGGCTCCGGCAAGACGGTGGTGGCGGCACTCGCCGCCGCGGTGGCCATGAACGAAGGTTGGCAATGTGCGCTGATGGCGCCCACCGAGATCCTCGCCGAACAGCACTTTCGTAAGCTGGTGGTTTGGCTGGAACCGCTGGGCATCCAGACCGCGTGGCTCACCGGCAGCCGCAAAGGCAAGGTGCGCAAGGAGATGCTGGCGCGCGTGGCCTCGGGTGAGGCGGGCCTGGTGGTGGGCACACATGCGGTGATTCAGAGCGAAGTGCAGTTCGCAAGGCTAGGGCTCGCGATCATCGACGAGCAGCATCGCTTTGGCGTGGCACAACGCCTTGCATTGCGCGACAAGCTGCAGCAGCAGGCCCTGGAACCCCACCTGCTGATGATGAGCGCCACACCCATCCCGCGCACGCTTGCGATGACGCTTTTCGCCGACCTGGACGTGAGCACGATTGATGAACTCCCCCCCGGGCGCACCCCCATCGTCACCAAGCTGTTCAGTGACGGCAAACGCGACAGCGTGGTTCGCACCATTGCTGAAGAGGTGTCACGCGGCAAACAGGTGTATTGGGTCTGTCCGTTGATCGAAGAGAGCGAGAAGCTTGACCTGCAAAACGCCACCGCCACCCACGAACAACTGAGCACCGCCCTGCCCGGCCACAGCGTGGGCCTACTGCATGGCCGCATGCCAGCCGGCGAGAAGGCCGCGGTGATGGCGCAGTTCACTGACGGCCAGATGAAGGTGCTGGTGAGCACCACCGTGATCGAGGTCGGTGTGGACGTGCCCAACGCCAGTCTGATGGTGATTGAACACGCCGAACGTTTTGGCCTGAGCCAGCTGCATCAGTTGCGCGGCCGTGTAGGGCGCGGCTCGGTGGCAAGCGTGTGTGTGCTGCTCTACACATCGCCGCTGTCGGACACCGGCAAATCGCGCCTCAAGGCCATGGCAGAAACGAACGACGGTTTCGAGATCGCCCGGCGTGACCTGGAGATCCGCGGCCCAGGCGAGTTTCTGGGCGCACGCCAGTCGGGCGCGCCGTTGCTGCGTTTTGCCGACCTCACGCTCGACGAACCCCTGGTGCAGGTGGCCCGCCAAGCGGCCACACGGCTGCTGGGCACGCGGCCCGACGTGGCCGAGCAGCACGTGGCGCGCTGGCTGGGCAGCAAGGCGGAGTTCCTGAAGGCCTGACTGATCCTGTGCGGGCCGTGTGACGTTCGTCCTTTGGCAGGCGCTGTGGCGGCCTGTAGATTCCCCGCTGGCGTCGTGTTACCCACCCTTGGAGCCACCCATGAACCTGATCCAGCGTGTTCAAGACATCCTTCTCAGACCCAAGCCCACCTGGCCGGTGATCGAGCAAGAGCAAACCGATGTAGCCGGCATCTACAAGAGCTACCTCATCTTCCTCGCGGCCATCCCGGCGATTGCCGGCTTCATTGGCATGTCGCTCATCGGCGTGAGCGGCTTTGGCATGAACATGCGCCTGCCCTTCATGTGGGGCCTCACCAACATGGTGGTGAGTTACGTGCTGTCGCTGGTGATGGTGTTCGTGCTGGCACTGATCGTCGATGCATTGGCGCCCACGTTCAAGGGCAGCAAAAACCAGATCAACGCGCTCAAGCTCGTGGCCTATGGCAGCACGGCGGGTTTTGTAGGCGGCATCTTCAGCCTGATCCCATCGCTGAGTGTGCTGGGCCTGCTCGCCGGGCTGTACTCCATCTACCTCATCTACACCGGCATTCCGGTGCTGATGAAATGCCCGCCCGAAAAAGCCGCCGGCTACACCGCGGTGGTGATCGTGTGCGGCATCGTCGCCGGCATCGTGGTGGGCGCGGTCTCTGCGGCAGTCACACCCTCACGCGGCTTCGGGCGCTTCGGTGGCATGGGCTCGGGTGGCGACGTCACCATCAGCACGCCGCGCGGCGAGGTGAACATCGACACCGCCAAGATGGAAGCCGCAGCCAAAAAACTCGAAGAAGTCGGCAAGCGCATGGAAGCGGCACAGAAGTCCGGCGACCCGGCCGCCGCCGGCAAGGCCTTGTCCGAAGCCATGGGCGCACTCTCGGGCACCAGCGGCGAGCCGATTCCGCCACAAGACCTGAAGGCCATGCTGCCCGACAGCCTGGGCGACCTGAAGCGCGACTCGGTGGAAGCGCAAGGCAACCAGGCGATGGGCATCGCCGGCTCATCGGCCAAGGCCAGCTACAAGGCCGACAACAAGCGGGTGCGCCTGTCGATCACCGACATCGGCGGCCTGGGTGGGCTGGCGTCCCTCGCCGGCTGGGCCAGCAGCACCCTCGACCGCGAAACCACCGACAAGGTGGAGCGCGTCTACAAACAAGGCGAACGCACGGTGCGCGAAGAGTTTCGCAAGGACGGCAGCCGTGGCGAGTACGCGGTCATCCTGACCAACGGCGTGGTGGTCGAGGCCAATGGCCAACGTGTGGACCTGCCTGCGCTCAAGGCCATCGTTGAAAGCCTCGACCTTGCCAAGATCGAGGCCATGAAACGGCCGGCGAAGTCTTGAGCTCGGGTTCAGCTGCCGAAGTGCATCTGGTATTTCGCACCGTCTGAGAACTGGCAAGCGCCGGTGCCCATGGTGGGCCCGGTGATCAGGTATTCGCACTGCGCATTCACGCCCTTGGCGCCGAATGCATTGGCAATGCCGCGCCGGCCATTGAAGCTGCGCTGGTTCAGGCCCAGCACCTCGTTGTAGATGCGGCCGAAAGCGGCGTAGTTGGCGTCCACGCGGGTGGCCTCGCCTTGCAGCGTGTCGCCCAGGTAGCTGAGGGTGAAGCTGCCGCGCCCGGTGTTGTTGTCGACCACCACCGCGGTGATCAACCCGCCCTTGTTGGCCTGCGGGTTGAGCGGGTACAGCCGCGCGCTCAACACCGTGGGCTGCGGCGGGCCGGGGGGCGTGGGCGGCATCACCACCGTCACGCTGCCGGGGCTGCTGGTGGCACCTGCGTTGCCACGGTAGGCCTCATTGGTAATCGGGTAGCCCTGCCCGGTGCGCGGGTCGATGGGCACCACATAACAGGCAGACAAGGTGCTGGCGACCAGCACGGTGAGCATCGACGAGGCAAAAGCAACACGCGAACGCGGTGTACTCATACGGGGCTTTCAAGGCGCGGCACATGCCGCGGCCGGAGAATCGGGCCCCGCGCACTGGCCTGCAAGCGCCAAGGCATGCGGTATCGCAAGGTGATGCCGAAGGGTGCATGACGCGAGACAGCGCCTGGGCTATTCTGCGAGGCATGACACTGACCGAGCTTCGCTACATCGTCGCCGTCACCTGCGGAGGGCGAAAGAGGGGCCCCACGGCACGTGGGGATCGCAGCCCGCAGCAGGCGGTGGGCGACGGCGACGCGCATGCCAACAGTGGGATTCAGACATGACGCTCACCGAACTCCGCTACATCGTGGCGGTCGCCGGCGGCGGGCGAATGCGGGGCCCCCCGGCACGTGGGGATCGCAGCCCGCAGCAGGCGGTTGGCGACTGCGACGCGCGCATCTGCCAAGAAGGCAAGTCATGACACTGACTGAGCTGCGCTACATCGTCGCAGTGGCCAGGGAGAAGCACTTCGGTCGTGCCGCCGAAGCCTGCTTCGTCTCGCAACCCACTCTCAGCGTGGCAATCAAGAAACTCGAAGAAGAGCTTGACGTGAAGCTGTTCGAGCGAGGTGCCAACGAGGTGAGCGTCACGCCGCTGGGCGAAGAGATCGTGCGCCAGGCCCAATCGGTGATCGAACAGGCCGCCAACATCAAGGAAATTGCCAAGCGGGGCAAAGACCCGGTGTCGGGGCCGTTGCGCCTGGGCGTGATCTACACCATCGGCCCTTACTTGTTGCCGGACCTCGTCAAGCAGGCCATCGAACGTGTGCCGCAGATGCCGCTGATCCTGCAGGAGAACTTCACCGTCAAGCTGCTGGAGATGCTGCGCACCGGCGAGCTCGACTGCGCCATCATGGCCGAGCCGTTCCCGGACAGCGGCCTGGCGATCGCGCCGCTGTACGACGAGCCCTTCGTGGCGGCCGTGCCCACCGCGCATGCGCTCGCCAAGCGCAAGTCGATCAGCGCCGAGGAGCTCAAGCGCGAGACCATGCTGCTGCTCGGCACCGGCCACTGCTTTCGTGACCACGTGCTCGAGGTGTGCCCCGAATTCGCCCGCTTCTCCAGCGACGCCGAGGGGATCCGCAAGAGTTTCGAAGGCTCATCGCTCGAGACCATCAAGCACATGGTCGCCGCCGG
>JACMKW010000263.1 GCA_014379885.1 Rhizobacter sp. | reverse complement strand
CTGCTCGCCGGCAAAGAGATGCGTGAGCACAAGACGCCGGGCGAGATCACGGTGCAATGCATCGAGGGCCGCCTCGAGTTCCGCACCCACGGCGTGGTCCAGGTGCTGGCGCCGGGCGACTTCTTGCACCTCGCGCGTGAAGAGCCGCACTCGCTGCGGGCGATCACCGACGCGTCGGCGCTGGTGACCATCCGCTTGTGACGCCGCTCAGCTGTTGGCCGGCTTGAAGTAACGCGCTTCGAGCAGCTTGGCGTTGGTCAGGTGCAGCTTGAGCTGCACACGCTCCAGCCAGGTCAGCGGCTGGATGCGCCCATCGGGCATGGCCAAAACGGCGCCGAGGATGGGCTCGTCTTCGATGCGGGATTCTTGGAACTGACGTGCCAACAATGCTTCGCTCATGAGGGGCTCCTGTGTGTTCGTTTTGACGAGATCGTCACAACCGGATTGGCCGTGTAACAGGTTGTGATTTTAGGGTGTGCGATCTGTCACGAGAAGGGCCTCCCGCCGGTGTTACCTATGGGCAAACCCTTGCTGCTGGCGTCGCGGGTGCAAACTCACGCGATGCCCACCACCGCCCTCGCCCACCTCCCGCCCAGTGGCCCGACCGAGCTGCTGTTCCTGCTGTTCCATGGTGTGGGTGCCGACGCGTCCAGCATGACGCCGCTGGCGCAGCGCCTGGTGGCCGAGTACCCGCAGGCGGCGGTGGTCTGCCTCAATGCGCCGGATGCCTTTGATGGCATTCCAGGTGGGGGCTCAGGCTGGCAGTGGTTTTCACTGCGTGAGCTGAACGATGCCAACCGCGCCGAGCGTGTGGCGGCGGCTTTGCCGAGGTTCGTCGCGACCGTGCGCGCAGTGCAACAGCAGTTCGGCATGACGTGGGAGCGCACGGCGCTGGCGGGGTTTTCGCAAGGCGCGATCATGGCGCTGGAGGCGGTGCAGTCCGAGCCCGCACTGGCCTGCCGGGTGCTCGCGTTTGCGGGCCGCCACGCGGTGCAGCCCGTGCATGCGCCGCACGACACCACGCTGCACTTCTTTCACGGCATGGTCGACGCGGTGATCCCGCCCGGCCCGGCCATTGATTCGGCCGAACGCCTGGTCGCGCTCGGCGGCGACGTGACGGCCGACGTGCTGCCCCACATCGGCCACGAGTTGCACCCGTTGTTGATGGACAAAGCCATCGAGCAGCTGCGCACCTTCTTGCCCAAGAAGGTGTGGCGCGACGTGATGAGCGAAGCGCCGATCGTGCCGCGTGTGGCGTCGAGCGACGAGTTGGGTGAGGACTGAAGGCGGGCAGCGCGCTTCAAGGCCCGTGAGCGATGTGATTGCCTGCGCGTCGGGGGGCTTCTGGTGTCGAAGGCAGGGTGTCGGGGCCGGCCTTGTGAAATTGTCCCCGAGATCGGCCTCTTCGGGCCCCTGATTCAGATCGACGCTCGCTCGATATGGTCGACATCAATCAAAAAAGGCTCTCGCGCACGTAAACCACATCGCCGGGCCTGAGCACGTCGTCCATCTTGGGTTGCAGCACCTGGAGCTTTCCGGCCGCGTCGCGCCGGTGCACGCGCAAACCACGCTCGGTGCCACGCTGCGTCAGCCCGCCGCCGCTGGCCACGGCCTGCATCAGTGTCATGTCGGCCATGAGCGGAATCGGGCCGGGGCGCTGAACCTCGCCGTGGATGTATACGTGGGCCAGGCGGTCGATATAGAGCGTGTCGCCGTTGCTCACGATGGGGTTCCCGCTTTGAGCGCCGTTCGCGAAAAGTGCGTTGATGTCAACACGCTGACGAAACGGCCTGCCGTCGCGGGTGCCGCTCAGAGTGACAATCTCGCTGCCGCCCGCTGCTACACCACCGGCCAGCGCCAGCAGCTCGGTCAGCAACATTCCGTTGACTTCGAGCGGATAGCGGCCCGGTCTGTTGGCCAGGCCCAACACCGATGCCTGGTTTCCGCGCACCTGCACCAACAGCACACTGACCTGCGGCTTCTTGATGAAATTGCCGTCGCGCAGCCCGTCGGTGATCGCGGTCTCGACCTGCGCGATGGACAGGCCGCCGACGGACACCTGCCCGACCAGAGGGTAAGAGATCGTGCCCTGCTCGGACACGCGCGCATCGAGAGAGAGATCAGGGCTTTGGTACACGGCGATGCGCAGCACATCGCCGCCGCCGACAACGTACTCGCGGCGCGTTTCAGCGGCCGCGGGCTCGGCAGTCTTGACCGGGGCGGCCGCAAGTGGCGTGGGCATCGCGATCGCAGCACTGGCTACCGGAAAGGTCACCACCCCTGGCTCAATGGCCCGGGTGGGCATGACGGGTTCTGTTGCTGCGGTTCTCGCTGCCGCAACTGCTTTCTCAGAGGCTTCGGATCGTGCCGAAGCCTCCGCTCGAGCTTCTGCGTCGGCTCTTGCTGTTGCTTCCGCTCTCGCCATTGTCTCGGCTCTTGCTGCTGCGGCAGCTTTCGCTTCGTCGACTCTCGCCGCTGCTTCGGCTCTCGCTGCGGCATCGGCTTTCGCTATTGCGTCAGCCCTTGCTGTTGCATCGGCTCTCGCCACTGTCTCGGCTCTTGCTGCTGCGGCAGCTTTTGCTACGTCGGCTCTCGCCGCTGCTTCGGCTCTCGATGCGGCATCGACTTTCGCTATTGCGTCAGCCTTTGCTGTTGCTTCAGCTCTCGCCACTGTCTCGGCTCTTGCCGCTGCGGCAGCTTTTGCTACGTCGGCTCTCGCCACTGCTTCGGCTCTCGCTGCGGCATCGCCTTTCGCTATTGCGTCAGCCCTTGCCGCCGCATCGGCTCTGGCTCTCGCTGCTGCATCGGCTCTCGCTACTGCCGCTGCTTTCGTTGCATCGGCTCTTGCTACTGCAGCCGCTTTCGCCGCATCGGCTCTCGCTGCGGTGGCGACTCTTGCCGCTTCGGCTTTCACTTCCGCGGCAGCTTTCGCTGTCGCGACTTTTTCTGCCGCAGCGGCCTTTTCTGCAGCGGCTTTTTTCACAGCGGCAGCCTTCGTTGCGGCGGCTTTCTCTGCTGCGACGGCTTTTGCAGACTTCGCCGTCGTGCTCGCCGCCGGCGTGTTGGTCGAAGCCGTCGTCGACGATGCCTCCGCCGCAGCCACGCCGGTGGCGGACGTGTTCAGCGGCGGCCTTTCTTGTCGCGGTGTGGACGAAGTGGGAACCGGGTTCGTCGCACAGGCACCGAGCGCCAACGCCTGGAACAGACACAGGGTATGAAAGACATGGCGCATCAAGGAACTCACGGCTGGTGCGCACTGCCTCGATTTGAGCAACTGGTAGTTCGGGTCGCGCGCGAACCGCGTCGTCAGGTCAGCTTGCATGGCGGGTTCCCCGGTGTTTTCGTGCAGGCTAGCCTCCTG
>JACMKW010000262.1 GCA_014379885.1 Rhizobacter sp. | reverse complement strand
GCGCATCGTGCCTTCGGCCAACAAGAACGCCGTGCTGCCTGTTCTGTGTGCCACCTTGCTGACGCGCCAGCCGGTGCATTTGCGTGGCGTTCCCGACATCACCGATGTGCGAAAGATCCTGGCAGTGTTCGAGCAGATCGGCAGCGAGGTTCATGCCGATTTCGAGCGCGGCATCGTGGGCATTCACCACCGGCACACGGTGTTCGACGTGAACCAGCATCGCCTGCCGCAAGAGATGCGGTCATCCATCATGCTGGTGCCGCCTTTGCTGGCGCGATTTGGCGAGGCGCGCATCGAGAACGATGTGAAGGGCTGCACCCTGGGCGTGCGTGAGATCGACCCGCATGTGGAGGTGCTGCAACGCTTCGGTGGGCGTGTGCAGCGCAGTGATGACGCCTTGATCGTGCGCAGCGACGGCCGCTTGCGCGCCACCGACCACTGGCTCGACTACGCCTCCGTCACCACCACCGAGAACTTCGTGCTCTGCGCCGCGCTGGCGAGTGGCACCTCGACGCTGACCAACGCCGCCTGCGAGCCGCACGTGCAGGAGTTCTGCGCCTTCATGCAACAGCTGGGCGTGCGCATCAAAGGCATCGGCACCTCGCGACTCACCATCGAAGGTGTCGACGAACTCGGTGGCGCCGAGTTCCGGTTCACCGAAGATTTTCACGAGGTGGTCACCTTCCTCGCGCTGGGCGCCATCACTGGTGGCGAGGTGGTGGTGCGCAACTCGTCACCAGAACACTTTCCGTTGATCGACCGCTGTTTCGCCAAGTTCGGCGTGCACGTGACCCACCTCGACGGCTGGTCGCATGCGCGTGTGCAGGGGCGGCTGGAGGTGACGGAGCCCTTCACCACCAACATGCTGCAGAAAGTGGAGGCCGCTCCCTGGCCTTACCTGCCGGTCGACTTGTTGCCGATCTTCATTGCGCTGGGCGTGCAAGCCGAAGGCAGTGCGATGTTCTGGAACAAGGTTTATGACGGCGCCATGGGCTGGACGTCCGAGCTGTCCAAGTTCGGCGCTTATGCGTTCCTGTCTGACCCGCATCGTGTCATCACCTTTGGTGGCAAGCCGCTGGTGCCGGCGGAGGTTGAAAGCCCTTACATCATTCGCGTGGCGATTGCACTGCTGATGCTCGCGTCGAGCATCGAAGGGCGTTCGGTGATCAAGAACGCCGCACCCATCCGCCGAGCACACCCGCGATTCGTGGAAAACCTGCGCGCGCTCGGGGCCCACATCGAGTCAGAATGATGATTCGACCCACGCGAGGAGCCCACCATGGCCGAGGCCTACATCGTTGCTGCCACCCGCACTGCTGGCGGGCGGCGTGGAGGGCGGCTCTCGGGCTGGCACCCGGCTGACCTGGCGGCGCAGGTGCTTGACGAGTTGGTGCGCCGCACCGGCGCCGACCCGGCCATGATCGACGACGTGATCATGGGCTGCGTAGGCCAGGCCGGCGAGCAAGCGGCCAACGTGGCGCGCAATGCGGTGCTGGCTTCCAGCCTGCCCGAGTCGGTGCCGGGTACTTCGGTTGACCGTCAATGCGGCTCGTCGCAACAGGCTCTGCACTTTGCAGTGCAGGCCGTGATGTCGGGCAGCATGGACATGGTGATTGCCGCCGGCGTGGAAAGCATGAGCCGTGTGCCCATGGGCTTGCCGATGACCTTGCCGCAGAAGAACGGCCTGGGCTACTACGTGAGCCCGAACATGCAGGCGCGTTACCCGGGCGTGGAGTTCAGCCAGTTCTTTGGTGCCGAGGCCATCGCGAAGAAATACGAACTCTCCAGAGACCAGCTCGACGCCTATGCATTCCAGAGCCACCAGCGCGCCATCGCGGCGGTGCAGGCCCATGCATTCGACGCTGAAATCGTGGCGGTGCCTGCACGTTTGCCAGACGGCACGGAAACCGGCGAGTTGCACCGCAGCGACGAAGGCATTCGCTTTGATGCTTCGCTGGACAGCATTCGCAGCGTGAAGCTCATCCAGCCCGGCGGCCGCGTGACCGCCGCCACCGCCAGCCAGATCTGCGATGGCGCGAGCGGTGTGATGGTCGTGAATGAACGCGGGCTCAAGGCGCTGGGCGTGCAGCCGCTGGCGCGTGTGCACCACATGACGGTGATGGGCCACGACCCGGTGGTCATGCTGGAGGCTCCTATTCCTGCCACGCTGCGGGCGCTGCACAAGACCGGCCTGAGCGTCGACGACATCGATCTGTTCGAGGTGAACGAAGCCTTCGCCCCGGTGCCGCTGGCCTGGCTGCAAGTGACGGGCGCCGACCCTGCGCGCCTCAACGTCAACGGCGGTGCGATTGCGCTCGGGCACCCACTGGGCGCTTCAGGCACGAAGCTGATGACGACACTCCTGCACGCGCTCATGCAGCGTGGCAAGCGCTACGGCCTGCAGACGATGTGCGAAGGCGGTGGTTTGGCCAACGTGACGATCGTTGAGCGCCTGCGTTGAACCGAAAGCACTAAGCCCGAGTCGGCAGCCGATGGGTTTCGCCGATGGCGATCGTGATGAATTCGTCATCGCGCAAACCAAACGCCTTGCGCTCCTGAACCAGCACGCGCGGCGGCTCGTCCAGCGGTTCATCGGTCAGCGAGAAAGTGCCCCAGTGCACACCCAGCGAACGCTTGGTGCCGAGGTCGAGGTGGATCTTCACCGCCTCTTCCACATTCACATGCTGCGATGCCATGAACCAGCGCGGCTCATAGGCGCCGATGGGTAGCAGGGCGATGTCAAACCCGCCACCCTGATTGGGTGACTGCCGCTCGGCAAAACGTTCGCGCATGTCGTTGAAGTCGCGCGAGTAGGCGGTGTCACCCGCGTAGAACAAATGACAGTGATCCGAAAACACCGCGAAGCCGCCCCACAGCGTGCTCATGCGATCGTTCAGGCCACGTGCTGACCAGTGCTGGGCCGGCACCAGCATCACCTCCACCTCGCCGCCGGGCGCCTTGATGCGGTGCCCCTGCCACCAGTCGAGCTCGATGGCGTGGCGGATGCCGCGGCCTGCCAGCCAGGGCTTGAGCCCGAGCGGCACCACGAAAAGTGGCGGTCCGCCAGGCTGGCGATTGAGTGCATCGACAGACGCTCCGTCGAGGTGGTCGTAGTGGTTGTGCGACACCAGTACCAGATCCACATGCGGCAGCTCGGCGAGTGCCATGCCCGGTGACTGGTGGCGCCGCGGGCCAACCAGCGTGGTGGGCGAGGCGCGCAGCGAGAAGATGGGGTCGGTGAGCAGGGTGAGCCCCGCCAGCTGCGCCATCACCGTGGCGTGGCCGATCCACGTGACCGCGGGCTGCATGCCTGCCGCGGCCTTCACATTCGCATGCAGAAACGCCAGGTCGGCTTCCACCCTTGGGATCGGCGTCTGCGGCAGCTTGGGCAGCCCCTGACGTGATGCATCCCAACGCCAGCGCAGCACCTCGGCCAGGCTCTTGGGTGTGAACTCTGTGTGGTTGTTCTGGAAACCGTCGGGCCGGTGGTGGGGCTTGGCGGGGTCGTAGTAGGGGTTCATGTCGTCGGCGCGGTGAAGACGGGCCAGCATAGCGGCGATGAAGCGGCGAGGGCCGGGGCGGGGATAGACTCGCGCCCACGATGTACGCGAAATTCTTCGGCCTGAAGCAAGAGCCCTTCTCGATCTCGCCCGACCCTCGCTACCTGTACATGAGCGAGCGGCACCGCGAGGCGTTGGCGCATTTGCTCTACGGCGTGCGTGGCGGCGGCGGCGTGGTGCTGCTCACCGGCGAGATCGGCGCCGGCAAGACCACGGTGTGCCGTTGTTTCCTTGAGCAGATTCCCAAGCGCTGCAACGTCGCCTACATCTTCAACCCCAAGCTAACCGTCGTCGAGCTGTTGAAGACGGTGTGCGACGAGTTCCACATCCCGCTCGACCCGAACCGGCACCACAGCGAGACCGTCAAGGAGTACCTCGACCCGATTAACGAATTTCTGCTCAAGACGCACGCGGTGGGGCAGAACAACGTGCTCATCATCGACGAGGCGCAAAACCTGTCGTCCGACGTGCTGGAACAGTTGCGCTTGCTGACCAATCTCGAGACCAACGAGCGCAAGCTGCTGCAGATCATCCTCATCGGCCAGCCCGAGTTGCGCGACATGCTGGCGCGGCCGGAGCTGGAGCAACTGGCCCAGCGTGTCACGGCGCGCTACCACCTGAAGGCCTTGTCGCAGGCCGAGACGATGCAGTACATCCGCCACCGGCTGGGCGTGGCGGGCTTGAACGGCGTGGTGCCTTTCGAGCGCGAAGCGCGCAAGCGTATTCACCAGTTGTCGCGCGGTGTGCCGCGCCGCATCAACCTGCTGTGCGACCGTGCGCTGCTGGGCGCCTATGCCAGCAGCCGAGACCGTGTGGACCGCGACACCGTCGACAAGGCAGCGGTCGAGGTGTTTGGCGAGAACGATGTGGTGGCCATGCCGTCGCCCCGCATGACGCGTGTGGTGGCGCTGGCCTGTGGGGTCGGCGTGTTGGTCGGCCTGGCCTTGTTTGGTGTCATCAACTGGGCCACTGAAAGCGGCACGCGCCGGCAAGTTGCCGTGGTCACGCCAGCGGCCGATGCCGCCGAGGCCGCAGGCGTGACGGTGTTGGCTGCCAGCCGGCCTGCCGTAGCGGCACTCACCGCCAGCCCGGCTGCCGCGTTGAAGCTCAGTTTGCGCAATGAGAACGATGCCTGGCGCGAGCTGGGAGCTTGGTGGAAGGCCCCTCTGGGCCCGGGCGACCCTTGCCAAGCTGCCCAACAGCAGCAGTTGCAATGCTTCAAGAGCGATGGCGGCCTGGCGCTCATGCGGCAATTGGCGAGGCCCAGCGTGCTCACACTTTATGACGACGACGGCAAGCCCGCCTACGCGGTGCTGGTGGGCCTCACGAGCCAGAGCGCCAGCTTGCGTGCAGGCGGCAGCACGCAGACGGTGCCCCTGCTTTCGCTGACCCGGCAGTGGCGAGGCGAGTTCGCGACCTTCTGGCGTGTGCCCTCCGGGTATCAGAACAGGCTCCAGAGCGGGCAGACGGGCCCGGCCGTCGACTGGGTGGTTGCGCAGCTCGCCAAGGCCCACGGCGAAGCCTCACCGGTGGGCGGCCAGAAGTTCGACACCGCAGTGCAGAGCAAGGTGACGAGTTTTCAGCTCGCGCAAGGGCTCAGACCCGATGGCAAGGTGGGGCCTGTGACCGTCATGCAGCTCAACCGTGTCGCCGGTGTCGATGAGCCGCGTCTCCAGGCCGATACGGCTTCCAACTGAAGGACAGGGCGATGTCTTACATCCTCGATGCACTCAGGCGAGCCGATTCCGAGCGTGAGCGTGGCGCCGTGCCCAACCTGCATGCCAAGCCGGCCCCGGGGGCGCTGGCCGACGCGGATGACGACGACGGAGAGCGCAGGCGCCCTCAGCCTTTGGTATGGGCGGTGATCGGCCTCTTGCTGCTGATCATTGCCGTGCTGGGCTGGCAATTCATGGGCAGCCGGCCACCTGAAACCGCCGCGCCCTTGTCAGCGCCTGTGGCGGTGCTGCGTGCACCTGTGCCGGAGCCCGCGCCTGCTGTGGTCACGCCACCTCCCTTGCCAGCGCCTCAGCCCGCAGCCGTTGCGGTGGCTCCAGCTCTCGCGCCCGCGCAGG
>JACMKW010000261.1 GCA_014379885.1 Rhizobacter sp. | reverse complement strand
CTCCGACCCGCAGGAGGTCATCGCCCGCGCCAAAGCCTTGAGCGCGGAGCTTGGCACGACAATCACCCCCGGCTTCGAAGCGCTGGTGTTCAAGGCGTCGCGCGGGATCGAGGACATTTACGAGCTGACCTACATCCGTAAGGACGGCAGCCGCCTGCCAGCCGTCGTCTCCGTGACCGCGCTGCGCGATGCGGAAGACGGCATCATCGGTTACCTGCTGATCGGTACCGACAACACCGCCCGCAAGCAGGTCGAGGCGGAGCAGAAGAAGCTCGATCAGCGCCTGCGCGATCAGCAGTTCTACACGCGCTCGCTGATCGAATCGAACATCGACGCGCTGATCACCACCGACCCGAACGGCATCATCACCGACGTCAACAAGCAGATGGAAGGGCTCACCGGCTGCACCCGCGACGAACTCATCGGCGCGCCCTTCAAGAACTGCTTCACCGACCCCGAGCGGGCAGAAGCGGGCATCAAGCTTGTGTTGCGTGACAAGAAGGTCACCAACTACGAACTCACCGCGCGCGCCCGAGACGACAAGAAGACCGTGGTCTCGTACAACGCCACCACTTTTTACGACCGCGACCGCACGCTGCAAGGGGTGTTTGCCGCGGCGCGCGACGTCACCGAACGCAAGCTGCTCGACCAGTCGCTGCAGGAAACCAACGTTGAGCTGGAGAACGCCAAGTTCGCGGCTGAAAAGGCCAACCAGGCGAAGTCTGATTTTCTGTCGAGCATGAGCCACGAGTTGCGCTCGCCGCTGAATGCCATTCTGGGTTTTGCCCAGTTGATGGAGTCGGGCGAGCCTCAGCCCACGCCGCCCCAGCAAGAAAGCATTGGCCAGATTCTTCAGGCGGGCTGGTACCTGCTGGAGCTGATTAATGAAATTCTTGACCTTGCCTTGATCGAGTCGGGCAAGTTGTCTTTGTCGCTGGAGCCGATGTCGTTGAGCGAGGTGCTGAGAGATTGCCAGGCCATGATCGAGCCGCAAGCCACCAAAGGCGGCATCCGCGTGGTTTTCGAGCCCTTCGAGGGCGCCAACTTCGTCAAGGCCGATCGCACGCGGGTCAAGCAGGTGCTCATCAACCTCCTCTCGAACGCCATCAAGTACAACCGCGTGGGTGGCAGTGTTGAGGTGAGCTGCCGCGCGACCTCGGCGCAGCGTTTGCGCATCAGCATTCAAGACACCGGCGAAGGGCTGTCGCGCGAAAAACTCGCTCAACTGTTCCAGCCTTTCAACCGCCTGGGGCAGGAAGCCGGCGCCGAAGAAGGCACCGGCATCGGCCTGGTGGTGAGCAAGCGCCTGGTCGAACTGATGGGCGGCGAGATCGGTGCCCAGAGCACGGTGGGTGTGGGCAGTGTGTTCTGGATCGAATTGATGGTGGCGCATGCACCGCCAGCCATGGAACCCGTCGAGCCCGCCATTTACGCTCCGGTGCGGGTGCCCGCCGGGGCGCCGCTACACACCTTGCTGTATGTCGAAGACAACCCGGCCAACCTGATGCTGGTCGAGAAGCTCCTGGCGCGGCGGCCCGATGTGCGTTTGCTGAGCGCGCGAGAAGGCCTGCGCGGCATCGAGCTGGCGCGCGCCTCGTTGCCTGCAGTGATTTTGATGGACATCAATTTGCCCGGGCTCAGCGGCTTCGATGTGTTGAAAATCTTGCGCGACGACCCGCTCACGGCACACATTCCTGTGATCGCGCTGAGTGCCAACGCCATGCCGCGCGACATTGCAAAAGGCCTGGCCGCGGGCTTCTTTCGTTACCTCACCAAGCCGATCAAGGTCAGCGATTTTCTTGAAACGCTGGATGACGCACTGGCCTACGCCAAGGCCAAATCGACCCGCGAAACCGACCTGGAAGAAACATCATGATTCGTGCGCAAGACATTCTCGACGCCAGCATCCTGATCGTCGACGACCAGGCTGCCAATGTTCAGTTGCTGCAGCGCCTGCTGCATGAGGCGGGCTACAACCGCTTGACCGCAACGATGGACCCGCACGAGGTGTGTGCGCTGCACCGGCAGCATGCCTACGACCTGATCCTGCTCGACCTGCACATGCCCGGCATGGATGGCTTTCAGGTGATGGAAGGCCTCAAGGCCGACATGACCGAGAGTTATCTCCCCGTCATCGTGCTCACAGCCCAGCCGGGGCACAAGCTGCGGGCCTTGCAGGCCGGCGCCAAAGACTTCATCAGCAAGCCCTTCGATCTGCTGGAGGTCAAGACACGCATCCACAACATGCTGGAAGTGCGTCTGCTCTACAAGATGCTGGCCACCTACAACGACAAGCTGGAGCAGACGGTGCGCGAACGCACCGCCGAGTTGAGCGAGAGCGAAGCGCGGTTTCGCGGCCTCACCGAGTTGGCGTCCGACTGGTACTGGGAGCAAAACGAGACCGGCGACTTCACCCAGGTGGCCGGGCCCGTGCAAGAGATGCTCGGTGTGCGCTTCACCGATTTTTTGGGCCACACCGGTGTTGACGAGACCACCGGCTGGATCGAGGCCGAGCGGCTGGCCCTGCAGGCCACCATCGCGGCCCGTAAACCGTTTCTTGACTTCACCTTCAACCGGGTCAACGCCGATGGGTCGAAGCAGCAGTTTCGCGTCAGCGGCGAGCCGATGTTCAACCAGTCCAGCCACTACACCGGCTACCGCGGAATCGGAGTTGAGGTCAGCATGAAGCACTTGCTGGCAGCGGCCTGACCCACCGTGATGTTGGCAAACCACATCCCTCATCAGAACCACCTGCTGGCCGCCTTGCCGGAGGCAGAGTACGCGCCCCTGGTGGCTCGCCTGGAGCCGGTCTTTCTGGCGCTTGGCGACATGCTCTATGAGCCCGGTCGCCAGTTGCAACATGCCTATTTCCCCACCACCGCCATCGTCTCGCTGCACTACGTGACGCTGTCGGGCGCCTCGGTCGAAACCTCTGGCGTGGGCAATGAGGGGGTCGTCGGTATCTCTCTCTTCATGGGCGGCGAAACCACATCGAGCTCGGCCGCCGTGCAGGCGGCGGGTGAAGCCTACCGGCTGGATCGGCATTGCCTTGCACAAGCCTTCAACCGCGCCGGTTTGATGCAGCGCATGCTGCTTCGCTACACCCAGGTTCTGATGACGCAAATAGCCTTGACGGCCGCTTGTTACCGGCACCACTCGGTGGAACAGCAGCTGAGCCGCTGGCTGTTGCTGGTGCAAGACCGTGCGCCTGAGAACGAGCTGGTGGTAACACAGGAGCAGGTGGCCGGCCTGCTCGGCGTGCGCCGGGAAAGCGTCACCGAGGCCGCAGGCAAGTTGCAGCAGGCGGGTCTCATTCGCTATCGTCGTGGGCACATCGGCGTGCTTGATCGCTGCGGGTTGGAGGCCCGCGCGTGCGAATGTTATGGCGTGCTCAAAAAGGAACAGGCGCGCCTGTTGTCTGATCTGCCTGAGCCCCCGCCAGAGCGCTTGGCTTGTGCCAGCACAGGTTCAGAATCCCGATGAAGTAGCTCGACGCGGGCCTTGCACTGAAGTTCGCTGTCGGAACACCTCAAGCGCACGTGCAATGCCTACACTCAGGTTTGTCTGCCATCCTGGCGCAAGCCCAGCCTTTCAGGCCCAATCCCGGACATTCGTGATGCCCCTTTCCCTCGACCCCAAGACGAACCGGCTGCTCGCTGCGCTGCCCGGCAAGGAATGGCAACGCTGGTGGTCGCACCTCGAGCCGGTTGACATGCCCTTGGGTCAGGTGCTCTACGAATCAGGCACCACACTCAGCCACGTGTACTTTCCCACTACCGCCATCGTCTCTTTGCTGTATGTGATGGAAAACGGTGCTTCGGCAGAGATCGCCGTGGTGGGCAACGAAGGCATTGTGGGCATCTCGCTCTTCATGGGCGGTGAGTCCACGCCCAGCCGTGCCGTGGTGCAAAGCGCGGGCCACGGTCTTCGCCTGTCCTCGGAGGTGATCAAGGACGAGTTCAAGCAGAGCGGCCCCGTATTGCACCTGCTGCTGCGTTACACCCAGGCGCTGATCACGCAGATGGCGCAGACGGCGGTGTGCAACCGCCACCATTCGCTTGACCAGCAGCTGTGCCGTTGGTTGCTGCTCAGCCTGGACCGCCTGCAGGGCAGCGAGCTGGTGATGACGCAGGAACTGATCGCCAACATGCTGGGCGTGCGCCGCGAGGGCGTGACCGAAAGCGCGCTCAATCTGCAGCAGGCGGGGCTGATCCGATACGCACGTGGCCGTATTTCGGTGCTCGACCGCCCCGGTCTGGAGCGGCGAACCTGCGAATGTTACGCAGTGGTGAAACGGGAATACGACCGGCTGCTTCCGCCTATTGAAGCGAGCTGAGCCGTTGCGCGTAGGAGCCTGCCGACACAGAAAACCGGCCCCTGCCGATAGCTTGCGTGGCGCTGAACCACCACCATGGAATCTCGAACATTTGCATCGAGAAGCCCGTGAATCCACAGCCCCTCCCCCCTTGCGACCCACGACAGAACCATCTTCTGAATGCGTTGCCGCAGGCGGAGTGGCAACGCTGGCTCCCGCACCTTGAACGCGTGCACCTGCCCCTGGGCCAGGTGCTTTGCGAATCCGGCAGCGCGCCGGTTCATGTGTACTTCCCGATCACTGCAGTGGTCTCGCTGGTGTGCCTGACGCGGGACGGCGGATCGGCTGAAATCGCCGTGGTGGGGCACGACGGCGTTGTGGGTATTTCGTTGTTCATGGGCGGCAACACCAACCCGAGCCAGGCGATCGTGCAAAGCGCGGGAGAAGCGTATCGGCTGAACGCGCATGCCGTGATGAGAGAGGTGCATCTGGGCGGTGCGGCGCTGAGCCTGCTGCTGCGTTACACCCACGCGCTGATCGGCCAGGTGGCGCAAACCGCCGTGTGCAACCGCTATCACTCGATCGATCAGCAACTCGCGCGGCGCCTGCTGCTGGGCCTGGATCGGTCGTCGTCTGACGAGCTGATGATGACGCAAGAGCTGGCTGCCAACCTGCTGGGCGTGCGCCGGGAGGGCATCACGGCCGCAGCCCACAAGCTGCAGCAGGCCGGGGTGATCCGCTACAGCCGGGGGCATATCGCGGTGCTCGACCGTCATCGCCTGGAGCAGCGCACCTGCGAGTGTTATGCAGTGGCCAAGCGAGAGTACTCACGCTTGTTGCCGATGCCCGTTGCGGCTTAATTGGCGACGCTGCGCGCAAGCTATAGCCGGCAACAAGGAGCGCAAACCATGCGACTGTTCCAAAGAAGCGTTGAGGCACTCAGCTTTCGTCCGACTGATGACAAGGGCAGTGTGCCGCTGGTAACACCCGAGTCTGATGAAGACATCCGCCGTGTGCCCAGCGACCGCGATTTTGTTGCCATGCGTGCAGGCTACCGCGCCACGGGCGGTATCGCCCGCGGTGATGACCTGGCCCGCCTGCTCGAAGACCTGCAACGTGGCGATGTGGCCACGCTGGCCCGCGTCATTGCATCGGGTGATGTGTTCGGTTTTGACTGGCACGGCAGCTTCTGGGTGCCGATGTTTCAGTTCGAGCTGCGCGATTTGTCGCTCAAGCCGGCGGCGCGGCAGGTGCAGGGTGAGCTGGCCTCGGTATTCGACGGCTGGACGATGGCGGTGTGGTTTGCCCAGCGCAACTCCTGGCTGGACGAACGCAAGCCAGTCGACCTGCTCGACACAGAGTTTCAAGCGGTGCTGCAGGCGGCACGGGCCGACCGCTTCATCGCCACCGGCTGATCATGAAAACATCTTGCTTCCATTTGATCAGCCATACACCTCAGCCCGAACGGAGTAAGGGGTCGGCTGAGCCACGTCACTAATCAGGTGCTACCCCTGTGTGCGGCAGCGTACAGAACGAGTCGCGACACGCGCATAGCCTGAACAAACAACCATTTCTCAAAAGGAATTCCAATGAAACACTCGATTTTGATACTGGCGCTGGCCGCCACGTTCGGCCTGGCCGCCTGTGACAACCGGCCCGATGTGATCAACGTGCCGCCGCCGGCTGCTGGCCCCCCCGGGCCTGCGGGCCCCACCGGCAACACCGGCAACACCGGCAATACTGGCAATACCGGAAGCACGGGGAGTACTGGCAACCAAGGCAGCCCGGGCTTCGACGGCAACAAAGGTGAACCCGGCAAACCCGGCGCAGGCACCACCGTGATCGTGGTACCGCCGACGGCTTCGGCCCCGGCCAATTGATTCCACACGACACCACACAACACCACCACCACCACCACCACCGGGAGTAGCCATGAGCTTGGGAACCATTTTGTTGATCGTCTTGGTCTTGATGTTGATCGGCGCCTTTCCGGCCTGGCCTCACAGCCAGAAATGGGGCTACGGGCCCACGGGCGGGCTCGGCCTGGTCGTGGTGGTCGTGGTGGTGCTGCTGTTGATGGGCCGCATCTGATGGAGCGATGGGCCGCGCTGCTGCTCGCGGCCTGTCTGGGCGCCTGCGGCGACGTGGCCACGTTGACGGTGGCCGAAGGCAGCGGGCCCCGGCCGACTTTGCCGCCGCCGAATGCGGCGCTGATCCCTACCGTCAACATCGCACCAGCGGTCGGTTGGCCACCCGGTGCGACACCCACGTCGGCGCCAGGCACCCACGTGGGTGTTTTTGCCGATGCGCTCGATCACCCCCGCTGGCTCCATGTGTTGCCCAATGGCGACGTATTGGTGGCTGAGACCAACGCGCCACCCAAACCCGAAGACGGCAAAAGCATCAAGGGCTGGGTGATGGGCAAGGTGATGAAGCGTGCTGGCGCCGCCACGCCGAGCGCCAACCGCATCACCCTGCTGCGCGACACCAATGGTGATGGCGTGGCCGACGTACGCACGGTGCTGCTCGAAGGCCTGCACTCGCCCTTTGGCATGGCCTTGGTCGGCAACAACCTCTACGTGGCCAACTCCGATGCGGTGATGCGCTTTCCCTACATCACGGGCGAGACCCGCATCACCGCGCCAGGGGTCAAGCTGCTGGATCTGCCGGCCGGGCCTATTAACCACCACTGGACGAAGAACCTCATCGCCAGCCCCGACGGCAGCAAGCTCTACGTGACCGTGGGCTCCAACAGCAACGTGGGCGAGCGTGGCATGCAGGCAGAAGAGGGCCGGGCCGCGATTTGGGAGATTGACGCCGCTACAGGCACGCACCGCATCTTTGCGCATGGCCTGCGCAACCCCAACGGCATGGCCTGGGAGCCGGGCAGCCGCGCGCTCTGGACGGTGGTGAACGAGCGTGACGAGATCGGCAGCGACCTTGTGCCCGATTACCTCACCTCCGTGCGCGATGGCGGCTTCTACGGCTGGCCTTACAGCTACTTTGGCCCGCATGTCGACGAGCGCGTGAAACCGCCGCGCCCTGATCTGGTAGCCCGTGCGATTGCACCCGACTACGCGCTCGGGCCGCACACCGCTTCGCTGGGCCTGGCTTCATCGGCGGGCAGCACGCTCCCGGCTGTTTTTGGCCACGGCATGTTCATCGGCCAGCATGGTTCGTGGAACCGCCGCCCGCACAGCGGCTACAAGGTGATCTTCGTGCCCTTCGAGGGTGGCCGGCCCAGTGCAGCAGCAACGGTGGATTTGCTGACGGGCTTTCTCAGTGAAGACGGCCGCGCCTTCGGGCGGCCCGTGGGTGTGGCGCTTGACCGCCGCGGCGCCCTGCTCGTGGCCGACGACGTAGGCAATGTGATCTGGCGCGTGAGCGGAACATGACACGCGCGGGGTGGGCATCTCTGCTGCTGCTGATGTTGCTTGGCCTGAGTGCCTGCAGCAGCCTGCCTACCGTCGTGCCCGAGATGGTTCGGCCCGGTCCGCCGCCGGTACTTGAAGGCGCCCGCGGGCCGCTTTCAGCGGCGCAGAGCAAGGCTGTGCTGGATCGGCTGGCGAGCCGAGGCGTTGAGACGGCCATCTTCGAGCGCCACCTGGCGGTGGAAGAAGCCATCGTCGGCAGCCCGCTCACCACCGGCAACCAAGTGACCCTGCTGCAAGACGGGCCCGCCACCTACCGCGCCATGTTTGCCGCCATCGAGGGAGCAAAAGACCACATCAACATGGAAACCTACATCATCGAGGCTGACGATGTAGGGCATGCCTTTGCGCAAGCCTTGATTGCCAAGCAGCGCCAGGGTGTTCAGGTGAATCTCATCCACGACAGCGTTGGAACGCTTGGCACCCCACCAGACTTTTTCAAGCGCATGACCGCAAGCGGCATCAAGGTGCTTGAGTTCAACCCCGTCAACCCGGCGAAGGCGCGCAAGGGCTGGGAAATCAACCAGCGCGACCACCGCAAACTGCTGATCGTGGATGGGCAAACGGCCTTCCTGGGCGGCATCAACATCAGCAGCGTGTATTCGGGCGGCTCGTCCAGGTCGAGCCCGCGAGCCAAGCCTGGGGGCGACCTGGCCTGGCGCGACACCGATCTGCGCCTGCAAGGCCCGGTGGTGGCTGAGCTGCAAAAGCTGTTTCTTGCGGCTTGGGCGGCGCAAAAGGGCGAGCCGCTGCCGCAGCGAAACTACTTTCCGACCCTGCAGAGCGTGGGCCAGCAGGTGGTGCGTTCCATCGGCAGCTCGCCCGACGACCCCTACAGCCTGATGTACGCCACCTTGCTCTCGGCCATTGGCAGCGCAGAGTCGAGCGTGCTCATCACCAACGCCTACTTCGCGCCCGACCCCCAGCTGCTCGCTGCGCTGGAGGCTGCCGCAGCCCGCGGCG
>JACMKW010000260.1 GCA_014379885.1 Rhizobacter sp. | reverse complement strand
GGCATCTGGGCGCTGCTCACGATGAAGAGCACGACCTTCCCCACACCTGCTGCAACGTTCACCGAAGCAGTGAAGGTGTTCTCCGACCCGTTCTACAGCAAGGGCCCCAACGACCAGGGCATCGGCTGGAACATCCTGTTCTCACTGCAGCGTGTGGCGGTCGGCTTTGGCTTGGCCGCTCTCGTGGGCATCCCGCTGGGTTTCATGATCGGGCGCTTCACGTTCTTGAACAACATGCTGTCGCCGTTGATCAGCCTGCTGCGCCCGGTGTCGCCGCTGGCCTGGTTGCCAATCGGCCTGTTGGTCTTCAAGGCCGCCAATCCAGCGGCCATCTGGACGATCTTCATCTGCTCCATCTGGCCGATGATCATCAACACCGCTGTGGGCGTGCAACGTGTTCCCGCCGATTACCTCAACGTGGCGCGCGTGTTGAACCTGTCCGAATGGAAGATCGTCACCAAGATCCTCTTCCCGGCCGTGCTGCCCTACATGCTGACGGGCGTGCGCCTCTCGGTGGGTACCGCCTGGCTGGTGATCGTCGCTGCCGTGATGTTGACCGGCGGCGTAGGCATCGGCTTCTGGGTGTGGGACGAGTGGAACAACCTCAACGTCACGCACATCCTGATCGCGATCTTCGTGATCGGCATGGTCGGTCTGGCACTCGAATGGGCGCTGATCTCCATTGCCAAGCGTTTCACCTACGACGAAGTCTGAGGAGCACCCCATCATGAAAAACTTCATTGAAGTGCAAGGCGCCGAGATGGTGTTCAACACCAAAAAGGGTTCGTTCCACGCCCTGCGCGAGATCAACCTCACGGTGGCCAAGGGCGAGTTCGTCACGCTGATCGGCCACTCGGGTTGCGGCAAGTCGACCTTGCTCAACCTGATCGCTGGCCTCACGCTGCCCAGCAGTGGCGTGCTGCTCTGCGACAACCGGGAAATCGCCGCGCCCGGCCCCGAGCGTGCCGTGGTGTTCCAGAACCACTCGCTGCTGCCCTGGCTCACCTGCTTCGAGAACGTGCACCTGGCGGTGGAGCGTGTATTCGACAAGACCGACACCCACGCCCGCCTCAAGGAGCGCACGCTCGCAGCCCTGGAGCTGGTCAACATGGGCCACGCCGCCTACAAGCGCCCGCATGAAATCTCGGGCGGCATGAAGCAGCGTGTGGGCATTGCGCGCGCCCTGGCCATGGAACCCAAGGTGCTGCTGCTGGACGAGCCCTTCGGTGCACTCGACGCCCTCACCCGCGCCCACCTGCAAGATGAGCTGCTGAAGATCGTGGCCCGCACCCACAGCACGGTGGTGATGGTCACGCACGATGTGGACGAAGCCGTGCTGCTGTCCGACCGCATCGTGATGATGACCAACGGGCCGGCCGCGACCATCGGCGAGATCTTGTCCATTGAGCTGGATCGCCCGCGCAATCGTGTGGACCTGGCCGAAGACACCCGCTACGTGCACTACCGCAAGGAAGTTCTCGACTTTCTGTACACCCGCCACGGGCACGTGGAAAAAGCTGCCGCCTGAGCAGCCCGCCAAGAACGCCGGGGGCCCTGCACTCCGGCGATTCGCCTTCACAAAAATCGTTCGGAGGGAAACACATGCATGCATCCGGTGCCACCGGCTTGGCCCTGGCCTCGCCCGCGCTTGCGCCCCGCCCCACCGCACCACGCCTGAACTTCGCGCTCGGAAAGTACCGCGAAATCATCATCGCGGTGGGCTTCTTCTTGCTGTTCGACCTGGCCGTGCTGGTGTTGAACTTCTACGTGTCGTTCCAGATCGCCGAAGACGCCGTCTCCATCAACCTGGCCGGCCGCCAGCGCATGCTGACGCAGCGTCTCTCCAAGGCCTTGTATGCCTCGGAACTCGCCGTGACGACAGGAAACCTGCCTGCTTCGCTGCAAGATGAATTGCTGCTTGCCAGCCGGCTGTTCGACAGCACATTGCAAGGCTTTCGTTACGGTGCGCAGGTGACAGGAGGGGACGGCCGGCTGGTTCGTTTGCCAGCGGCCTCCGGGCCCAAAAGCGCCGACATCCTGACGCGTGCCCTGGCGGTTTGGGAACCCTGGCGCCACCAGCTCGACCCTCTGCGCGAGGTCGGCACCTCGGCCCAGCCAGGTTATGTGAAAGCAGCGGCCGACTACGCGCGCGCCAACAACCTGGCCTTGCTCGGTCTGATGAACGAGCTCACCACCGACCTGGAAACCTCTGCCTCGCAACGCGCCTCCACCTTGCGCATGGTGCAAACCGGCGGCAT
Source organism: Rhizobacter sp. (assembly GCA_014379885.1). The sequence goes on along the minus strand of JACMKW010000260.1, from coordinate 6,405 downwards.
CGTGCTGGCCTTGCTGAACTTCATGTTCATCCTGTTCAAGTTCATCCGGCGACTGCGCCAGTCAGACGCTGCTGCCGAGCAGGCCAGCGAAGAAACAAGCGAGATCTTGTCGGTGGTGCGCGAAGGCCTGTTCCTGCTCACACCCGACATGAAACTGGGCACCCAGATCTCGCACTCGACAAGCAGCATGTTCGGCCGCGGCGTGAAGCCCGGCGACGACTTCCTGGCCGTGCTGGGCCCGCTGGTCTCGGCCAAGACACTCGACGACGCGCATGGCTACATGGAGCTGCTGTTCACGCCCCATGTGAAAGAAGACCTGATCCAGAGCATCAACCCATTGACCGATGTGGAGCTGTCTCTCATTGATGCGTTGGGCCAGCGCCGGCCACGCTATCTGTCGCTGCAGTTCAACCGGGTGCTCGAAGGGCGTGAAGTCAGGCACCTGCTCGTCACTGTGCAAGACGTGAGCACACGGGTCGAGCTGGAAAGAAAACTCGAAGGTGAACAACGCAGGGCCCAGCGCGAGTTCGATTTGCTCGTGAAGGCTTTCGAAGCCGACCCCACCGCGCTGCGCAGTTTTGTCGACCGCGCCGAGGCGTCTCTGCTGGAAGTGAACGACCTGCTGCGCCAGGTAGACGGCAGCTCCGACCCCAAGCAGCTGCGCCGCACCGTCGACGCGATCTACCGCCACGTGCACGCCATCAAGGGCGAAGCGGGCATGCTGTCGCTTGACTTGCTGGCAGGCACCGCGCACGAGTTCGAGTCGCAACTGCAAAGCGTGCGGGAGTCTGCGACTGTGCATGGCGAAGCCTTGCTGGCGCTGCCGCTGCCGCTGGAAGAACTGTTGACCCGATTGCAAGCACTCAAACGATCGGTGCTGCGTGAACGTGCCGCCGAGGTGGATTCACCCGCGCTGGCCGCCGATCGACTGGGTGACCAGCTGGCCACGCTGGTGGCGCGCATTGCGGGCAGCACCGCCAAGCCTGCGCGTCTGTCGGCACAGCTCGAGGCCCTGGCCAGCCTGCCCGGCAAGACACGCGACTCGCTTACCCAGATCGTTCTGCAATTGGTGCGCAACGCGGTGGTGCATGGTGTGGAAGACGCCACGACCCGCGCCGCCCATGGCAAGCCCGCTGAAGCCCGCATCGAGGTGGAGTTCAATCGCGACGAGGCCGACCAGTTGCACCTGGTGGTGCGTGACGACGGTGGCGGCCTCGACGCTGCACGCGTGCGGGCCAGGCTGCTCGCACTTGGCTGGTTCACGGAAGCGCAGATTGCCGAGATGAGCACCTCGCAGATCGTGGCCCAGGTGTTCAAGCCCGGCTTCTCCACCGCCGACAAGGCAGACGAGCACGCCGGCCGCGGTGTGGGCCTGGACATCGTTGCCAACGAGGTGCGGCGCCTGGGCGCGCGGTTGCTGGTGTCGAGCAGGGCGCAGCAAGGCACGACTTTTCACGTGAAGCTCGCCGGGTAAAAAAGGGCATGAAGCTCTTGGTGGTCGACGACTCGAACATCGTTCGCTCACGCATTGCCCGTGTGGTGCAAAGCGGAGCGCTGGGTGACGTGACGCTCATCGGGCTGGCACGCAACGGCGACGAAGCCTTGCGCGCCGTTCGGCACGCCGCGCCCGACGTGGTGACCATGGACTTGACCATGCCCGAGATGGACGGGTTGGCCTGCATCCCGGCGCTGCTGGCGCTGCACCCCAAGACCCGCATCCTGGTCATCAGCGCGCTTGACGACAAGTCGACCGCCATCCGGGCGCTGCGCCTGGGCGCGCACGGCTTTCTGTCCAAGCCGTTCTCTGACGACAGCTTGCAACTCGCGCTCACGGGCCTACTCGATCACACCAGCTGAGCCATGGCCGCCTTGAAAGAATCAGACCTGCGCCTGTTCGTCGACTCGGTCAGTCGCTACTTCGCCGTGACCAGCCGCATCGCGCCCGAGATCACTTCGGCTTTTCTTGGCGTGGGTACGCTGCCGGGGCACGACTTCAATGGCATCGTGAGGTTCTCGGGGCGGTTCATCGGGCATGTGGTGGTGTCGCTGCCGGCGGCAGCACTCAAGGAACTGCTGCTGATCCAGCGCGAAACCGACTTGTCGCGCGCCAACCTGCTCGACGCCGTCGGCGAGATCGCCAACACCCTGGCCGGCAATGCTCGCAAGACCCTGGGCAAGGACCTGGAGATTTCAGTCCCCACCGTGGTGCATGGGCGTTCGAGCAACGAAACCCGAACACGCAAGCACCCCTACGTGATCACGTTTCGATGGAACACCTACCCGGGCATGGTGTGTGTGGACCTGGCCGAAGTCGGTTGAAGCAAGCCATCAGAGTGATGGCAGGCATGCCCCTTGCAGATATACCAGCGGCAAAAGCGATGCGATGCGATTGCCGACTGTCTCCTCAGTAGGGCCCCGGCCCTTTCAGCAAGCCCCTGGCTCGTAAGGCCAGGGGCTTTTTTTCAGTGCCTCGTGCGCCGCCTCAGTGTTTCTCTTTGGCGTGATTGATCGAGTACTTGGGGATTTCGATGGTCACGTCCTGCTGGGCCAGGATGGCCTGGCATGAGAGACGCGAGGTCGGCTCCAGGCCCCAGGCGCGGTCGAGCAGGTCTTCTTCGACCTCATCGATCTCACCCAGCGACTTGAAGCCCTCTCGCACCACCACATGGCAGGTGGTGCAGGCCGCGCTCATCTCGCAGGCGTGTTCGATCTCGATGTTGTGCTCTAGCAAGGCCTCGCAGATCGAAGTGCCAGTGGGTGCCTCGACCTGCGCGCCTTGGGGGCAGTATTCGGGGTGGGGAAGGATTTTGATGATGGGCATTAGGAGTTCCGCCGGGCCGTCCCAAGGAACTCCTGCACCCCCTCGGGGGGCATGAGCGTAGCGACGTGGGGGTCAACGTTCATATCAGACTTCTTCAACGCGCCGGCCGGCCAGCGCCCGGCGGATGCCGCGGTTCATACGCTCGGCGGCGAAGGCCTCGGTGCCCTTGGCCAAGGCTTCGACCACCGTATCGATGGCAGCGTGGTCTTCCCCTTGCTGAATGGTCTCAAGTGACGCGAGCAGCGCCTGAATGGCCGCGTGCTCGTCAGCGCTCAGCAAATCGCCATCTGCCGCCAGTGCAGAACGCGTTGCCAAGAGCATGCGTTCAGCTTCGACCTTAGATTCGCGCAGGCTGCGCGCGCGCATGTCGACTTCGGCAGTCGTGAAGCTTTCGGTCAGCATGCGCGCGACTTCGTCATCCGACAGCCCGTAGCTGGGTTTCACCGTGATCGCGGCTTCGACACCCGAGCCTTCTTCGCGTGCGCTCACAGCCAGCAGCCCATCCGCATCCACCTGAAAGCTCACACGAATGCGTGCCGCGCCCGCCACCATCGGCGGTATGCCACGCAGTTCGAAGCGAGCCAGCGAGCGGCAATCACTCACCAGTTCGCGCTCGCCCTGCACCACGTGAATGGCCATGGCGGTCTGGCCGTCTTTGAAGGTGGTGAAGTCTTGTGCGCGCGCTGTGGGGATGGTGCTGTTGCGCGGGATGATGCGTTCGACCAGGCCGCCCATGGTTTCCAGCCCCAGCGACAAGGGGATTACGTCGAGCAGCAGCAGCTCGTCGGCGCCCGCATTGCCGGCCAAGGCATTGGCCTGGATAGCGGCGCCCAGCGCCACCACCTCGTCAGGGTTGAGGTTGGTGAGCGGCGCCTTGCCGAAGAACTCGCGCACCGCCGCCTGCACTTGCGGCATGCGGGTCGAACCACCGACCATCACGACGCCTTGCACATCGTCTTTGGCGGCCTTGGCGTCGCGCAGCACCTTTCGCAGTGCGCCCAAGGTGCGGTTGATCAGGTCATGCGTGAGAGATTCAAACTCGGCGCGCGTCACACGCACCGACAACTCGCCGCTGGCCAGCGGGCACGCCAAGGTGGCGTGGTCGGTGGCGGAGAGTTTTTCCTTCGCCGCGCGTGCTGCGACCAACACCGCACGTTTATCTTGCGGGGTAGTCGCTTGTTGGCCGCTCTGGCCGAGCGCCCAGTCGGCCAGCAGGCGGTCGAAATCGTCGCCGCCCAATGCGGAGTCACCACCCGTGGCCACCACCTCGAACACACCCTGGCTCAGGCGCAGCAGGGAGATGTCGAAGGTGCCTCCCCCCAGGTCGTACACCGCATAGAGGCCTTCGGAACCGTTCTCCAGGCCGTACGCGATCGCTGCGGCCGTGGGTTCGTTGATGAGCCGCAGCACGTTCAGACCAGCGAGTTGCGCGGCGTCTTTGGTGGCCTGGCGCTGTGCGTCGTCGAAATACGCAGGCACGGTAATCACCGCGCCGAACAAGTCATCGGCAAAGGTGTCTTCGGCGCGGTGGCGCAAGGTCGCCAGTATCTCGGCCGACACTTCAACCGGGGACTTGATGCCATCGACCGTGCGCAGCTGCACCATGCCCGGGGCGTCGACAAAGTCGTATGGCAGCTTCTCGCGCTGCGCAATGTCGGTCAACCCACGGCCCATGAAACGCTTGACAGACACGATGGTGTTGCGCGGGTCGGTCGCCGCCTCCATCAGGGCGTCGTGCCCGATCTGTCGGCGGCCTTGTTCGAGGTAGCGCACCGCGGAAGGCAGGATCACGTGGCCGCTGGCGTCGGGCAGGCACTCGGCCACACCACTGCGCACAGCGGCCACCAGCGAATGTGTGGTGCCCAGGTCAATGCCCACGGCAATGCGCCGCTGATGCGGGTCCGGGCTGCCGCCGGGTTCTGAAATTTGAAGCAAGGCCATGTGGTGTTTATTGTCCCAGTGCTTCCAGGCGCTGATCGACGTCATCGGCAAAGCGCTCAACGAACATGAGTGCTCTGACCTGCTGCGCTGCAGCGAGAAAATCAGCTTGCGCGTCGAGCGTGTGTTGAAGGCGCTCCAGTACATGTTTGCGATGTGTGGTGACAGCGTCAGCCAAGGCCTCCACGTCGCTCAGCGAAGTGGCTTCGTCCAAGGCTTCGCGCCACTCCATTTGCTGCGCCAGAAAGCCGGGCGGCATCGCGGTGTTGTTCTCGGCGTTGATGGGCGCGCCGTTCAGCTCGCAGAGATAAGCCGCGCGCTTGAGCGGGTCTCTCATGCGCTGATAAGCCTCGTTCACCCGCACGGCCCATTGCATGGCAATGCGTTGCGACGCTGCACCTTCGGCAGCAAAACGATCAGGGTGAACCTGGGTCTGCAACTCGCGCCAGCGCGTGTCGATCAAGGGGCGGTCTTGCGCAAAACGTTGCGGCAGGCCCAGCAAGGTGAAGTCGTCGTCGTCCAGCTTCACGACAATCTCGATTCGTCAAAAACAAAGGCGCGACCCAAGCCGCGCCTGTGGGGATAAGAGCCCGGTTCAGACCCGGAACGATTCACCGCAGCCGCATCGAACTTACTCACGCGGGTTGTGAAACTTGAAGCCTTCGTTCAGGCCCTCGCGCACGAAATCGAGCTCGGTACCGTCGAGGTAGGGCAGGCTCTTGGGATCGATCAGCACCTTGACACCATGGCCTTCAAAGACCACGTCTTCGGGTGCCACGTCGTCAGCGTACTCGAGCTTGTAGGCCAGGCCCGAACAGCCCGTGGTCTTCACGCCCAGCCGCACTCCCACGCCCTTGCCGCGTTTGGTGATGTAGCGAGACACATGGCGTGCCGCAGCTTCTGTCAGCGTGACCGCCATGTTCAGTGAGCTTTCTTGGCCTTGTAATCGTTCACCGCTGCCTTGATCGCGTCTTCGGCCAGGATGGAGCAGTGGATCTTCACCGGCGGCAGCGCGAGTTCTTCGGCAATGTGCGTGTTCTTGATGGTCAGCGCTTCGTCGAGCGACTTGCCCTTGACCCATTCGGTGACAAGTGAGCTTGATGCAATGGCCGAGCCACAGCCGTAAGTCTTGAACTTGGCGTCTTCGATCAGGCCCGTAACCGGGTTCACCTTGATCTGCAGCTTCATCACGTCGCCGCACGCCGGCGCGCCGACCATTCCGGTACCGACCTGATCGTCGCTCTTGTCGAACGATCCGACATTGCGCGGATTTTCGTAATGATCGATAAATTTCGTGCTGTATGCCATTTGTGTGCCTCAGTGTGCAGCCCACTGCACGGTGCTTAAGTCAATTCCATCCTTATACATCTCCCATAACGGAGACATCTCGCGCAGCCGCGCCACCTGCCGCGTCACCAGATCGATAGTGAAGTCGATTTCTTCCGGCGTCGTAAACCTGCCGACCGTGAAGCGGATCGAGCTGTGTGCCAGCTCGTCGCTGCGGCCGAGCGCGCGCAATACATAAGATGGCTCCAGACTGGCCGAAGTACAAGCCGACCCGGAAGAGACGGCGACATCCTTCATCGCCATGATCATGCTTTCGCCTTCGACGAAATTAAAGCTCGCGTTCAGATTGTGAGCCACGC
>JACMKW010000259.1 GCA_014379885.1 Rhizobacter sp. | reverse complement strand
TGCGCTTCTTGAGAATTTCGGGCAGCGCAGCGGCGCGGGTGTAGGCAATGGCGGTCATGCTGGAATTATGGCCCCCCAGTCGCTTCGCTCCTGCCCCCAGGGGGCGCCGCCTGGCGGCCCGGCAAAGCCGGTTCCGCGGGCGTTGCTTGATGAGCGAGTCGCTTCGCGCTCGGCTGGCGAGGTCACACCATGCTGTGTGGAAGCGTGTCGCCGAATAGAGAAGGCCTGAAGTCGAGCGCGCGAGGGCCTTCGTCCTTCATGGCCCACAGCGCCAGCGCCGCGGCGGGCATCGGCTTGGCGAACAGAAAGCCCTGCAGCTCGTTGCAGCCCAGGCGGCGCAAGATTTCCTGCTGCTGCTCGGTCTCCACCCCTTCGGCCACCACCTTCAGGCCCAGGGCCTGCGCAAGTTTCACCACCGCGTCGACGATGGCGCGCGCATCGGCACTGGTTTCCAGGTCGCAGATGAAACTGCGATCGATCTTGAGCTCTTCGGCTGCCAGCTGCCGCAAGTAGCTCAGCGAGGAATAGCCGGTGCCAAAGTCGTCGATCGACAAGTGCACCCCGGCCGTTGACAGCTGCTCGATCATTTGCAGCGTCACACGCGTGTCGTCCATCGCCGCCGATTCGGTGATCTCGCAGGTGAGCAACGAAGGCTCGATGTGGTTGCGCTGCAAGGCGCTGACGATGCGCTCGACCAAGTCGGTCTGGCGCAGCTGGTGCACGGAGAGGTTGATGGCCACGCGCATGCGCAGGCCTTCGTCGCGCCAGGCGCGGATCTGCCGGCACACGTCGTCGATCAGCCAGTTGCCCAGCGCGTTGATGAGGCCGTAGCGCTCGGCCAGTGGAATGAAGATGTTGGGGCCGACCATGCCGCGCTGCGGGTGTTTCCAGCGCATCAGCGCCTCGGCACCGGTGATCTGGCCGCTGGGGGCGTGGATCTTGGGCTGGTAGTACAGCTCCAGCTCCTTGTTCGCGAGTGCGTGCCGCAGGTCTTGCAGCAGCTCGACCTGGTCGCGTGCGCCGGCCACCATGCGCTCCTCGAAGAAGCAGTGGCTGGCGCCGCCCGTGCGCTTGGCGTGGCGCATGGCTGCAGCCGCATGGGCAATCAGCTTGGGGGCCGTGCCATGGTCGGGGTAGAGGGCCACGCCAACCGTGCATGACACCGAGATTTCGTGGTCGTCGATGCGGCAAGGCGCGTTCATGGTCGCCAGCAGGCGGTGGGCCATGTGGTCGGCGTCCAGCGTGGTGGGGTTGCCTTCGAGCATCAGCAAGAACTCGTCGCCGCCAGCGCGAGCCAGGCTGTCGCGAGCCCCCGCGAGGGTCCGCAGGCGTTGCGCCACCTCGCGCAGCACGGTGTCGCCGGTGCTCTGGCCGAACGATTCGTTGATGGCTTTCAGCCCATCGACATTGATGAACAGCAGCGCCAGCTTGTGCTGTTGGCGGTCGGCCCGGATGGCGGCCACTTGCAGGCCTTCTTCAAGCGTCGAGCGGTTGGGCAGTTCGGTCAGGCGGTCGGTCTGGGCAGCGCGTTTCACTTCATCGCGGGTGCGTTTGAGCAGGCTGCGAAAGCGCGCCTCCAGCACCGAACTCATCAGCAGCAAGGCCAGCAGTGCTGGCACGCCCAAAGCGGCCAGTGCCGACATGGTGCCCGCGCTGGTGCGCCCCGCCGCCAGCGACAGCGCCAACAGGGGCACCGAAGCCGCATGAAGCACCGTGGCGTTGCCGACGGCGATGGCCCCACCCAGCCCGAGCGCCACAGCGGCCTGCCAGCCCAGGCCGAGCTGCAAGGCGCTGAGACGCTGCGCCCGCACGATTGACAGGGCGCCTCCCGCGCAGACGCAGGCCACGGCCCAGCCCGCCACGATCAGCGGCAGGTTCCATTGCGGGCCGGGGGCCAGGCTCAGCGCATACAGGCTCAGCGTAGGCACGGCACAGGCGCCAGTGCCGATCACGAGCGCGGCCACCAGCACCCGAGCGAAACCCAGGCCAGGCCGTGCGCTCAGATAGACACCCATCAGAGAACTGGCCACGGCCAGCGCGAGTGAGGCGAAGGCAAGACGCACGTCGTAGCCGAGTGCGAACGGCAAGGGGTCGCCGGCCATGGCGATGAAATGAGCGGCCCAGGTGCCGGCCGACAGCGCAATCGAGGATGAGATCAGCGAACGTGCAGCGGTAAAGCGGTGGCGTGACGACACGCCGCGCGCCAGGTCGAGCGCCACATAGGCCGCAAACATCGCCATCGCGGCGGAGGCGACCCACAACTCAGCACTGAACCTCCACGGGAGAAAAGCCGCTTCCATCAAATCCTCGGGAACACCGTTGTTCGCTTTTTATCGGCTGATTGGCCGCAGGCTTGAGTGAAGCCTCTAAACGTGACGAATGTCTCAGTGCAGGAAGCCGATGTCGCGGCGGCGCCGCACCTCCGGTTTGACGCGGTGTTCGGCTTCGAGCTGCGACAAGAACTCGTCGGGCGAGAACGCCTCGCCGAGCACGTCAACCTGCCGCTTCACAGAGGCAAAGTCGCCGGGCGCAAGCGCGTCCAGGCGGTGCAGCCGATCGGTCTGCTCGGCGCTCAGCAGGGCCGCATCACCCCCCAGCGCTTCGGCAACGAACATGCGTTCGCGTTGTTCGGCATTCAGCGGCATGAAGCGGATCTTGAAAGTGAAGCGGCGCAACGCGGCTTCATCCAGGTCTTCAAACAGGTTGGTGGTGCAGATGAACACGCCCGAGAAACGCTCCATGCCTTGCAGCATCTCGTTGACCTCGCTCACCTCGTAGTTGCGCTCGGCCATGCGCCGGCTGCGCAGATAGCTGTCGGCCTCGTCGAGCAGCAGCACGGCCTGTTCGGTCTGCGCTTCGTCGAACATGCGCGCCATGTTGGCTTCGGTTTCGCCGACGTACTTGCTCACAAGATCGGAGGCCTGGCGAATCATCAGCGGGCGCTGCAGCGCTTGCGCAATATGTTCGGCGAGCGCCGTCTTGCCGGTGCCCGGCGGGCCGTAAAAACACAGTGTGCCGTAGCCCTTGCGGCGCAGCGCTTCGATGATGCGCGGCAACTCGAAACGCGATTCGGTGTTCACCAGGCTCAAGTCGTAGCTCGTCACCACACGGCGTGCGCCGCGTTCGGTGGGCGTGCTGCCCAGTGCCTTGTCGGCATTGCCGAGTTGGCGTTCGATCAGCGACTCCACGCTGGTGCCCTGGCTGTCGTCTATCGCAAGCTTCGCAAACTTCACCGCCGTGCGCACCTGGGCCGGTGTGAGCCCCTTGCGTTCGGCCAGTTGCGCGGCGAAACCCGGCGACACGCTGACGCCGTCGAGCGCCTTGGTGACCAATGCTTCACGGGCACCGGGTGGCGGGCTTTTCAGCTCCAGGTGGTATTGAAAGCGGCGGCGAAACGCCGGGTCAATCTGCTCGATGCGGTTGGTGACCCATATCACCGGCACCGGGTTGGTCTCCAGAATTTGATTGACCCAGGCTTTGCCGCTCACGCTGCCGGAGAGCGCGCCGTCGCCGGTATCGAGCCGCGCCATCAGCTGCGCCGCGTCGGTGGAAATCGGCGGAAACACGTCTTCGACCTCGTCAAACAGCAGCGCCACCTGCGGGCTGCCCTTGAGGAACACCTGGCTGATCTGCAGCGAGCGGTAGCGGTCGCGGCCGCTCAAGCTGTTGCCATCGCGGTCGGCGTATTCCACCTCGTAAAGCTCCAAGCCCGCGGCCTGCGCGGCCACCTTGGCCAGCTCGGTCTTGCCGGTGCCGGGTGGGCCGTAAAGCAGAACATTGACGCCTGGTTCCTTGCGCGCCACGGCATTGCGCAAGAGCGAGGTCAGCACCTGCTGATCGACGCCGACGAAATGAAAGTCGGTGGCATCAAGCTCGCTGCGCTTGGCCGGGCGGGTGAAGACCGCCATCAAGTCAGACGGGCCTTCGTAGTGGCGCATCAACACCGGCGGCAGCTGCTCGCTGACCTTCATCAGATCGGCCAGGTCGGTGATGTTGTGTTCGGAGATCAGGTTCTCGACCATGCCGGTGCGCTCTAACCGCGAACCAGCGCGCAAGGCCTCGGCCACCTCTTGTTCGTTCACACCCGCCACCGCAGCGATGGCGGCATAGGCCTCTTGCGCATTCGACACCTTGAACTCCACCAGCAGGCCGCGCAGGTCACGTTGATAACGCGCAAGCGTGCCGTACAACAGCAGCGCACGTTCGGCAGGGTTGAGCTGCAGCAGGCCGGCCAGCGCGTCGATGTTTTTCTCGACGAGGGTGGACTCCTTCTTCAGGCTTCTGTCCAGCCAGTCGGCGGTGGCGCCGAGAACGGCCAGCAAGTCCTTGGGGGCGTCCTTGATGTATTCGTCGATGTAGAAGAAGAGCGTGCCTTCTTCGTAGGGGCCGTTCCAGGCGCCGTGGCGCTGCATGAATGCGTTGTCGCTCAAGGCTTCGTGGCCGGCCCAGTGTTCGTTGCCCTTGCAGCGGTTGTTGAGAAAAGTGCGCAGGCGCATCAGCACCGAGGCGGGCCACACCAGGTGTTTGCCGGTGAGCGACAACAGGCCGTTCGAGTCGCGCCGCACGTTGAACCGCCCTGCGTGCCGCACGGTAAGCGTCAGCACGAACTGCGAGCACATGCGATCCAGCACCGGCGCCTCTTTCAGGCCGGGTGACAACACCACGCGGGCATCGAGCTGACTGGTTGCCATGCGCCTCTCCAGCGGGAATGCGGGGCCATCTTGGCGCAGCCAACGCCACGCGGCAAGCCCCCGTGAGGCGACCTTACTTGACGCAGCTGGAGTGGGCGTGAGGAGAAGAAAGGCTCACGTGCCGCATTTCACGAATGCGGCACGGCGAGTGCGTCAGTGCAGGATCAGCGGATGCTGCATCAGCGCGCTGTAGCGCTCGATGTAGTCGTCCATCTCTTCTTCGGAGGGCGAGGTCTCGATCAGCGCTTCAACGCCTTCCTTGAAGCTCTCGGCCATGGCCCCTTCAATGAAGATCTCCTTGCGGGCAAACTTGTCAACGATTTCATAACCGCCGCGCGAGAGCGTTTCATGGGGCGGCGCTTCGTTGCCTGCAGCCACACCAGGGACGTCGAACTGCACCACCGCGAAGTTGTCCGAGTTGTAAAGCATTTGCATGAGAGCGCTCCTTGACCGTCAACTCAGGGCACGGACGCAATATTCAAGCCGCTCCGACGAGCGCTTGCCCCTGCGAGCAAGGGGGTCAAGAGGCGGGTTGCGCCGTTTGAAGCTGCAATTCCAGCGTGGAGCCTTCGCTCGTGAGCCGCGCACGCGCTGGCAGGTGGTGCAGGCTGGGTGCGAGCCACACTTCGACCCGTGTGTCATGGGGCTTGCGCGGCTCGCGAAGCAGCTTGATGGTGCGCACCGTGGTGTCGCCGGTGATCAGGTCTTCACCACCTTGCACCACGAAACTCCATACGTCGGCGTCGCCGCGCGCACCCACCACGTACATCGTCACACGGGCGCCCTGGGCCAGGCGCTTGGGGTCGGCTGAGGCGATGGCGGCAATCTGGATCATCCAACTCAGCCGGTCTTGTGAACCTTGCAGCAAAGGGTATTCGGTCGACGGCCCCGAGAAGCTGATCTTGCCCGCCTGGCGCTGGAAGTTGGCGGCCTGTTCGCCCTTGCCGCGCCGCTTGTCGGTGTAGCGCACGGGGGCCAGGCCGGCGGCATCGAAGCTGCCCTCGCTCGCCCAGGTGAGGATGCTGAAACCCCCGAGGCGACCTTCCAGCCGGGCCCGGTAGCCGCTAGCGGTGGGGCGCCACTGCAGCTCGCCGTTGCCGCTCCAGGCACCACGGCGCATTTCATAGTTGAGCGTCATGGCGGGGGGAGTCTGGGTGCGGTAAACCGGCACGTCGTCGGGTGCGAGCGTCGACACCGGGGTCGGCTCCAGTGCGGGTTGGGCAGGCAGTGCGGCGGCCACCAGCACTGGCGCGGACAGCGGCGGCAGGGGCTCAGCCACCAACACGGGTTCTGGCGTCACCGGAGGCGTGACCGC
>JACMKW010000258.1 GCA_014379885.1 Rhizobacter sp. | reverse complement strand
GCTGCGAGGTGCCCGAGTCGAGCGAAGACGAACAGACCTTCTGGCGCGAGTATCTGCTGTACCACCGCAGCGAAGGCTTCGCCTTCATCGTCGATGCCGAAGACGGCTGGAGCTGGACGGCACCGATCACCGGCGTGCCCACATCAGCGGGCGAGAGCGTCAAGTACCAGGGCGCGCTGTACCGCAAGCTCTACGACTACACCGGCCGCGCCACCTACGTGCTCGGCGAGTTCTACTGGCAGCTCAAGCGCGGCGAACTCACCTACAACACCGACTACCAGGGCACAGGCTCGGCCAAGGACAAACGCCTCAACCGCGAGCGCACCGAGGGCGAGATCGTCTGGTCGGGCGGCGAGACGTTGACGGCCGATGCGGTGCTCAAGGCCTTTCGCCTGGCGCCCGACAAGAGTGCGGCGCTCAAGCGAGATGCCCTGCCCACCTCAGGCAACGGCGCCAGTCTGCTGGCCAAGATCTTCTTCTGGGTGTTCGTGGTCGTGGTGTTGTTGATGCTGTTTCGCTGCAGCGACGACAACCCCGACTGCGACAGCTTGCGCGCGAGCTACGGCGAGGCCTCGCAGGAGTACCAGAATTGCCTGGCCAACCGGCGCAGCGGCTCGCGCACGGGCGGTGGTTCCTTCGGTGGTTTTTCAAGCGGAGGTGGTCACAAATGAACCACCCGCTCATCTTTTCTCAAAGGAGAGTCTCATGATGGGAATCGAATGGCTCAAGCCGGCTGCCTTCTTCGGCTCGATCCTGTACGCGCTGATCGGCGTGCTGGTGCTGTGGTTCAGTTTTGTGCTCATCGACAAGCTCACGCCCTACGACCTGTGGGCCGAGATCATCGAGAAGAAAAACGTGGCGTTGGCCATCGTGGTTGGTGCCATGTGCATTGCCCTCGGGTTGATCGTGTCAGCTGCGATTCATGCGTAGTTGAACGCCGTGTCAGTACCTGACACGGAGGCGCCGCCGCCGCGCATCCAGCCGGCTGAAGTGGCGCTGCTGGCCTCGGTCTTCGTTGTGGCCGCTTGCGGGCTGGTCTACGAGCTGGCGGCGGGCGCACTCGCGAGTTACCTGCTGGGCGACTCGATCCTGCAGTTCTCCACCATCATCGGCAGCTACCTGTTCGCGATGGGGATCGGCTCCTACCTCTCGCGCTTTTTCGAGCGGCAACTGGTGGCGCACTTTCTGCGCATCGAGCTGCTGGTGGGGTTGGTCGGTGGCTTGATGCCGGCTGCGCTGTTTTCGTTGCAGACGTTGTCAGCCTCGTCGTTCCGCTTTGCGCTGTATTCGCTGGTGTTGCTGGTGGGTACGCTGGTGGGTCTGGAGATCCCGCTGGTGATGCGCATTCTCAAGCGCCACTTTCGCGATCGTTATGCGCTCAAGGACCTGGTCTCGCAGGTGCTTACCTTCGACTACCTCGGCGCACTCGCCGTGGCCATCGCCTTCCCGTTGATCTTTGTGCCGCAACTCGGCCTGGTGCGCACCGGTGCCTTCTTCGGGCTGCTGAACGCGGGTGTGGCGGTGTGGGCCATGTGGCTGTTTCGCGGCGAGCTGCGCCGGCTATCGGCCCACGTGATCGCATGCCTGGGTGTGGTGGCCGCCTTGCTCGCCACCTTTGCCACCGCCGACCGCATCAGCACCTGGGCCGAAGACCGCTTCTACGCCGACCGCATTCTTTACAGCGAGACCAGCGCCTACCAGCGTGTGGTCGTCACGGCCAGCCGGGTGGGTGTGCGTTTGTTCCTCAACGGCAACCTGCAGTTCCATTCACGCGACGAGTACCGTTATCACGAGGCTCTGGTGCACCCTGCCATGGCGGCACACGGCGCGCCCAAGCGTGTGCTGGTGTTGGGTGGTGGCGACGGCATGGCGGTGCGCGAGGTGCTCAAGTACCCGAGCGTCGAAGCAGTCACGCTGGTCGAGCTCGACCCGCACATGACGAAGCTTTTCGCCGAACAACCGCTGCTGCGCCAGCTCAACGCCGATGCCTTGCACTCACCCAAGTTGCGCATCGTCAACACCGACGCGTTTGCGTGGCTGGATCAGGAAAAACAAAAAAACGCGGGCAGCTTCGACGTGATCGTGGTTGAATTCACCGACCCCACCAACTTCTCCATCGGCAAGCTCTACACCGCCAGCTTCTATTCACTCATCGACGCCCATCTGGCGGCCTCGGGTTACGCGGTGGTGCAAACCACGTCGCCGCTGATTGCGCGCAAGAGTTTCTGGACGGTGGCCACAACGATCGAAGCCACCGGCATGCAGATCACGCCCTACCACGCGCATGTGCCGAGCTTTGGCGAGTGGGGTTTCATCCTGGCGAGCCGGCGGCCGTTTCGCATGCCCACGCAACTGCCTGCAGGCTTGCGTTTTCTTAACGTGGCCGGGCTGCCTGCGCTGACGCAGTTCCCGCCCGACATGGGTCGTGTGCCCGCCGAGGTCAACCGCTTGTCGAACCAGGTGCTGGTGCAGACCTTCGAAGAAGAGTGGGGGCGGGTGCACCAATGAAGTTGCATCGTCGCGCGCTGCTTGCCGCGGCGGCGTCCTTGCCGTTCGCTGCGTGCAGGCGTTCGACCGAGCCGCACTACGGCGGCGGCTGGGTCGGGGCCCAGCACGAGCGCGGTCACCGTCTGCGTGACCTGAAGAGCGGCAGCCTTCCCACACCCGCTGTGCAACGCCGGGTCGGTGTGTTGATCGTGGGTGGCGGCGTGGCTGGTCTCGCGTGCGCGCGGGCACTGGCGCGCAGGGGCATTGACGACGTGCACCTGCTCGATCTGGAAGACGCAGCCGGTGGCAACAGCCGGGGCCACCAACTCGCCGGCATGGCTTGCCCGCTTGGCGCGCACTACCTGCCGGTGCCGGGGGAGCACGACACCGAAGTGATCGAACTGCTTCAAGAGCTGGGTGTGAGCCACATCGAAAACGGCAAACGTGTCTACGACGAGCGCCACCTGTGCCACAGCCCGCAAGAGCGTTTGTTCATCGACGGCCAATGGCAAGAAGGCCTGCTGCCGGTGCAGGGCCAGAGTGAAGAGACGCTCGCGCAATACCGCCGTTTCAGCGAGCTGGTGGCAAGCGCCAGCGACACGCTCGGGTTCAGCCTGCCCACTGCACGCTCGCCCTGGGCGGCGGCTCACGCGGCGCTCGACGCCACCCCCTTCAACGCCTGGCTCGATGCGCAGGGTCTCACTGCCGAGCCGCTGCGCACCCACCTGGACTATTGCTGCCGCGACGACTACGGTGCCGGCGCTGCTCAGGTGTCAGCCTGGGCCGGGCTGCATTACTTCGCCAGCCGCCATGGCTTTCGCGTGCCCGGCGCGCCAGACGCCGAAGAGCGCGAAGGGGTGCTCACCTGGCCGCAAGGCAACGCCTGGCTCACCGAGCGCCTGGCCGCGCCGCTGCGTGACCGGCTGCACACCGGCAAACTGGTGCTGCGTGTGGACGAAGGCCGGCACGACGTGAGCGTGGATGTATGGGACGCTACGGCGCAGCGCAGCGAGCGCTGGACCGCAACGCGGGTGGTGATGGCCACGCCCTTGTTCATCAGCACACGCGTGTTGGCTTCACCACCAGCGGCGCTTCAGTCGGTGGCATCGCAGCTGAGGTATGCACCCTGGCTGGTCGCCAACCTGCATCTGGAACAAGTGCTCCATGACGCGGGCGGTGCCCCACCATCGTGGGACAACGTGATCCATGCATCACCGTCGCTTGGTTATGTGAATGCGATGCACCAGAGCACTCGCCCCCACCCCGGCCCCACGGTGCTCACCAGTTACTGGGCGCTGGGTGGCGACTCTGCCGCGCAACTGCAGGCGCAACGCACGCGCTTGCTGCAAGAAGACTGGTCGGTGTGGGCCCGCAGGGTGCTCGACGACCTGGCCCAAGCCCACCCCGATCTGCCGGGCAAGGTGAAACGCATCGACCTCATGCGTTATGGCCACGCGATGAGCATTCCCGTGCCAGGTGTGCGGAGCAGCCCGGCGCTCAAGGCGATGTCACAGTTCTCGGGCCGTGTGCAGTTTGCGCACAGTGACCTGGCAGGCTATTCGGTCTTTGAGGAAGCGTTCTTCCATGGCCATCGGGTGGGCAACGGTCTTACCAGCTAGCAGCCATCACACCCTGCTCTGCTGCAAGCCAGTGCGCCACCGCCGGCGGCAAGGGCTTGCTGAGCGGGGTCAGGTTCATCGCCGCATACGACTCGGCGTTCGGCACCAGGCCACCGCGCGCCACCGCGGCGCCCTTCATGTAGCCGGCGGCGTGTACCCGGCCCTCGCGCACGAACTCGAAGCGCATGTAGTTCCAGCTGTCGTCGCTTGCGTCCAGCCGAAAGCGCAGCTGATAGGTTTGCAAGGGGTTCAGCCCGCGCCGGTAGCTGATGATGGCGCCACCCGACATGGGCCGCCAGCCGTTGCTCATCATCACGCGGGCGAAGCCGGTGCGCACGAAGTACTCGACCAGCATCAGGTCGATCAGCGTGAGGTAGCGGCCGTTGTTCATGTGGCCGTTGATGTCCAGATCATTGGGCAGCACACGCAGGCGGCGCTCCAGCGTGTCGCCCGCTGTGAGGCGGGGCAGGCGCCAGCAGCAAGCGAAGGTAGAGGTTCATGCGAGTGCCCTCGCCAGCAGTGCCGCCACATAGCAGCCGAACGACAGGCGATGCCGCGAAACGGAATGCTGAACCAGTAGGCCTTGCCCACCAGCAGCAGCCCGCCCAGCATGGCCAGCCCCACGGTCAGCAGGTGTTGGAGGCGATGTTGGTGGAGAGCTGAGCCCGTCGTCAGTCCTCCGAGGGAATGACGACTCAGCCCTTCATCCAGGCCTCGATCTCCGCAGCCGCCACCGGCACATCGCGGGTGATGAGCTCACACCCCTGTTCGGTGATTACCGCGTCGTCTTCGATGCGGATGCCGATGTGCCAGTAGCGCTCGGGCACACCTTCGGCCGGCCGCACATACAGGCCGGGCTCCAGGGTCACCGCCATGCCGGGTTGCAGCCGCCGCGAGGGCGGTTTCACCACTTGGCCGCCCAGCCCATCGGGTTGTTCGAAAGCGGCTTCGTCGAGTGCCAGGTATTCGCCCACGTCGTGCACATCACGGCCGAGCCAGTGGCCGGTGCCGTGCATGTAGAACTGCCGGTAGGCGGTGCTGGCGATCACGTCGTCGACCAGGCCGTGCTGGTCGCGGCTCAACAGGCCGGTGTCGAGCATGCCTTGCGCCAGCACGCGCACCGCGGCATGGTGGGCGTCACGCTGGCGGGCGCCAGGGCGGGTGGCGGCCATTGCGGCGTCTTGCGCCGCGAGCACGATGTCATAGAGCTCGCGCTGCGCCGCGCTGAAGCGGCCGGTGGCGGGGAAGGTGCGGGTGATGTCGCTGGCGTAGCCGTCGAGCTCGCAGCCGGCGTCGATCAGGCACAGCTCACCGGCCTTCAGAGGCGTGTCGCTGGCGGCGTAGTGCAGCACGCAGGCGTTGGCGCCCGCCGCGACGATGGAGGTGTAGGCCGGGCTCTGCGCGCCGTGGCGGCGAAACTCGTGCAGCAGCTCGGCTTCGATTTCGTACTCGCGCACAAAGCCTGCGGGCTCGGCCCGGAAACGCTGCGCGCAAAAGCGCATCGCGCGTGCGTGGGCGCCGGCCGAGATGGCGGCGGCGCGCCGCATGGTCTCGATCTCTTGCGGGCCCTTGACGAGGCGCATCTCATCAAGCAGCAGGGCCAGGTCACGGTGCGAGCCCGGGCCGATGCTGCCCAGGTGCGAACGGTCGCGCACGGCAGTCAGCCAGCCGGCGATGCGCTGTTCCAGCCCGCCCGGCGCGCCGAACAGCGTCCACACCGTGTTTTGGTGGTTCAGCAGCTCGGGCAGGCGCATATCGAGCTGGTCGATGGCATGGGCTTCGTCCACGCCCAGCGCCTGTGGCGCCGCTTCGGGGCCGAGGCGGTGGCCGGTCCAGACCTCGTGGTCCTTGTCTTTGTTGCGACAAAAAAGCACGCTGTGGCCATCGGCGCGCAGCACCAGACCGCTTTGGGGCTCGTCGAAGCCGGTCAGGTAGTGGAAGTAACTGTCATGGCGATATGGGTGCTCGCTGTCGCGGCTGCGCAGGGTTTCGGGCGCCGTCATCACGATGGCGAGGCCGCCGCCTGCGGCTTGCAGGGCCTTGGCGAGCTGCGAACGGCGTTCGCGGTAGGTGTCGCTGTTCATGCGCGCGATTGTTGCATCGCGGGTCGGTTCAGACCTTGCTGCGCTTCACCGCTGGTGGCAAGTTGGGTGCCTGGGCCTGCTGGCGCAGGCGTTTGAGCTCGCGCATCATTTCGCGGTCAATCGATGCGGGCTGCCGGGCTGCTTCGGCTGCGGCCTGGGTGCCTTGGTCACTGGAGCGCTTGACGGCGTCGCGGTCACCGGCCAGCTGCTGGCGGGTGCGAATGTGGTTGGCCAGGGTTTCCACGGCGTCGAGCTCGCTTTGGGCGTCGGTTTTGGGCAGCGCGACCACGCGCTTGTCGTTCATGCGCATGGTGAGGCGGCAGATGCGGTTGCGTTGCAGGTGGCGCAATGTGAAGCCGCGGGCCTCGGCTTCGGTCACCGTCACGTCACGGATGTTTTCGATGGCGACCTGGTGCACCGTGTGGCCCAGGCCGCGCTGAAACCACACGTAGTTGGCGCTGACCGTGACCCGTTCCCAGCGGTAGAGGTCAAACCCCACGGCGCCCAGCAGCGCCAGAAAACCCAGCAACCCGATCCAGCCCTTGCCGAAGACCATGCCCAGCCACATCACCACGCCGGCTGCGAGCACCGTGCCTACCACCTCCAGCATGGCCCGGTCGGCGGTGCCGTACACACGGCGTTCATAGCCGCTCACCTCAGGTTCGCCGCTGGCCAGGGGCGACCAAGCGGCGGCCAGCGCTTTGGCGCCGCGCCCGATCAGCACGTGGCCCGCCACGGCAATCGCCAGCATGAAGGGAAGGGCAAGAAAGGTGCTCACAGGCCGAAAGGTAACGCGAAGCGGCATGCGGGGAAAGGCCCCGCCCCGAGCGCAGGCTTGGCGCTGCTGACGTGCGGTCGATTCCACACCCTGAGTGGGCTTGGTGCTGTGGCTAAGATGCCTCATTCCATTCCGAGGGGTCTCCATGCAATACAGGCGTCTGGGTCGCAGTGGGCTGCAGGTGAGCGAGTTGTCGCTCGGCTCCTGGGTTACTTATCACAACCAGGTTGACGCGAGCGCCGCCACCGAGATGCTCGCCGCGGCCATGGACGCCGGGGTGAACTTCTTCGACAACGCCGAGGCTTACGCCGGTGGGCAAAGCGAGGTGGTGATGGGCCAGGCCTTCAAGGCCTTGAAGTGGCCGCGCCTGAGTTATGTGGTGTCGACCAAGTTCTACTGGGGGCTGGATCATGCCGGCAACCCGGCCAACCAGAAGAACACGCTCAACCGAAAGTACCTGGCGCAGGCCATCGACGGCTCGCTCCAGCGTTTGCAGCTCGATCACATCGACCTGGTCTATTGCCACCGGCCCGACCCAAACACGCCAATCGAAGAAACCGTCTGGGCCATGAGCGACATGGTCAGCCAGGGCAAGGCGCTCTACTGGGGCACCAGCGAGTTGAATGCCGACGAGATCCGTGCCGCGTGGGAGATCGCCGAGCGCCACCACCTGCACAAGCCCGTCATGGAGCAGCCGCAGTACAACATGCTCAGCCGCACCCGGGTGGAGGAGGAGTACGCCCGCCTCTACGACGACATCGGCCTCG
>JACMKW010000257.1 GCA_014379885.1 Rhizobacter sp. | reverse complement strand
GACATTGCGCTCATCGACGCGCAGCGGGGGCTGAAGATGTTCGAGAAGGTGGGCGTGCCCATTCTTGGCATCGTTGAAAACATGGCCGTGCACGTGTGCTCGAACTGCGGCCACGTGGAGCACATTTTCGGCGCTGATGGTGGCAAGAAGATGGCAGCCGAGTTCAACATGGACTACCTGGGCGCCTTACCGCTGAACATGGGCATCCGGGTGCAGGCCGATTCGGGGGCGCCCACGGTGGTGAGCGAGCCCGACGGCGAGATCGCCGGGCTTTACAAGGCGATGGCGCGGCAGCTGGCGGTGAAGATCGCGCAGCGCGCGAAAGACTTCTCGGCGAAATTCCCCACGATCACGGTGTCCAAGAACACCTGAAAGACCCGTTCAAGCCGGGTGGGCCAGGTTGCGGATGTGCGTGGGCCCCGCGCGCCGCTCGATCTCGGCCAGCATGGGCTTGTTCCAGCCCATTGAGAACATGGCTTCTGCGGTAACGAACATCGGGCCCACAAGCAACCCCACGATGTCGTCAACGAACGCGGGTTTGCGCCCCTCGTAGTAGTGGCCCACGAACTGGATCACCCAGCCGATGGCAAACATGCCCACGCCCCAGCTCAACCAGCTGGCGACGCTGCCGCCGGAAACCCCGTGTGCGAGTGCGATCAGCACGCCGGTGGCGGCTGTCACCGCGCCCCCAAGCGCCAGCGGGCCGCGCCGGCTGAGGTACCAGGCCGCTGACAGGCAGAAGGCGACCCAGGCACCGGTGAGGTCGAGCCCGGGTACGGTGAGGTGCAAGCGGGCCAGCAAGACGCCGATGCCGAACACGATCATCGGCACGCCGATGAAGTGGGTGACGATGTTGCGCCGGTCACGGTGGTACGTGGCGTATTGCGCGAGCAGGTCCAGGGTGGTGCGTTGCTGTGTCATGTTTTGTCTCCACACGAGTCAATGGCCCATATTTTGGGCCGTTGCAGGCCGTCTGACCATGGTATTTCCACAGGCCCTAGGATGGGCGCCCAGGAGGGCATGATGACCGGCTTCAACGAGGAAAACCACACCAACGGCAACAGCTTGTTGCGCTGGCCGGGCGAGAGTGCACGCAGCGCTGTTTTTCTGCGGCCCGATCTTGCCGGCCTGCAGGCGAGCCCGCTCACGATCGGGCTGCTGGCCGTGCTGCTGGTGGGGTTGGGCGTGTTGCTGCAACGGGTGGGCATCACGGGCCCGGCGCTTTTTTACTGGCAGGCGATTGCCAGCGGCTGGTTGACCACCGTGCTGTTGCTCTGGGCCTGCTGGCTGGTGGTGCGATCACGGGCCGGCGCGCCGGGCGTGGCCACGCTGTTTGCCGTGCTGCTCTTGCAGCAGATCGTCATCTCGGCCCCGCTATGGGGCCTGTACCTGCTGCTGCCGCAAGTGCCGGGGTTGACACCCCAATCACTTGCGTGGGCGCAGTGGGTTGCGCCGTTCGTCGTGGTCGGCTGGGTGGCGCTGGCCGGTGCGGTGCTGCTGATGCGCCAGGCCGCCACGGGCAGCGTGCGGGCAGCGGTGCTGATGCTTTTCCTGCTGGCTGCGGCGGTCGACCTCTTCGTGCCGCCGATGCAGTTCTGGTACCCCGACACAAGCGCAGCGCGCATGGCTGCGCTGGAAGAAAAGCGTCTGCACTTCACGCAAGAGGTGATGGAGAGGCAGTCGGGGGTGCTGGTCGACACCCTCAACGCCTTGCGCCCACAGCGGGCGGGCGTGGTCGATCTCTATGCGATCACCTTCGCGCCCTATGCCGATGAAAACGTGTTTCGCCGTGAGAGCAACCTGGTGTCGGACGTGATGCGAACCCGCTTCGACGCGCAGGGCCACACCCTGCAGCTGATCAACCATGCCGAAACTGCCGGCGAGTTGCCCTGGGCCACCGGCCTCAACCTGCAACGCGCCATCTTCCGCGCTGCAAGCCTGATGGACCACAACGAAGACATTCTCTTCATCCACCTCACCTCGCATGGCGCGCAAGACGGCAAGCTCGCGGCCAGCTTTGACCCGCTCGATGTCGAGCCCGTCACGCCCGCACAACTGCGCGCCTGGCTGGACGACGCGGGCGTGCGCTTCCGCGTGATCTCGGTTTCGGCCTGCTATTCGGGTTCGTGGATTGCGCCGCTGGCCGAGCCCGGCACGCTGGTGATGACAGCGGCCGATGCCGAACACACCTCGTACGGCTGCGGCCGCAAATCGGAGCTCACGTTCTTCGGCCGCGCCATGTACGGCGAACAGCTGCGCAGCACCCGCTCGTTCGAAGCGGCTCACGCCCAGGCGCGCAAGGTCATCGACCAGCGCGAGAAAGAGGCGGGCAAGACCGACGGCTACTCCAACCCGCAGATCGCGATGGGTGAGGCGGTACGCTCCCGCCTGGCGGCCCTGGCAGCCCGGCTCGATGCTTCCGGCCCGTGAGGCTCCCTACAATCGAGCCCCTTCAGCCCAACCCCCTCCCGGTGAGACGCGCATGAGCATCAAGAGCGACAAGTGGATCCGCCGCATGGCCGAGCAGCACGGCATGATCGAGCCCTTCGAGCCGGGCCAGGTGCGCCACTCGGCCGATGGGCAGAAGATCGTCAGCTACGGCACCAGCAGCTATGGCTACGACATCCGCTGTGCGCCTGAATTCAAGGTGTTCACCAACATCTACAGCACGGTGGTCGACCCGAAGAACTTCGACGAGCGGAGTTTTGTCGACATGAACGCCGACGTGTGCGTGATCCCGCCCAACAGCTTTGCACTGGCGCGCACCCTGGAGTACTTCCGCATTCCGCGCAATGTGCTGACCATCTGCCTGGGCAAGAGCACGTATGCCCGCTGCGGGATCATCGTCAACGTGACACCCTTCGAGCCTGAGTGGGAAGGGTATGTGACGCTCGAATTCAGCAACACCACACCGCTGCCAGCCAAGATCTACGCTGGCGAAGGTTGTGCGCAGGTGCTGTTCTTCGAGAGCGACGAGGTCTGCGAGACGAGCTACAAGGATCGTGGTGGCAAGTACCAAGGGCAACGCGGGGTAACACTCCCGAAAACTTAGGCCCACAGTGGCTGCGCTTCCGCCTGGCTCAGCCCTCGAGGGGTGCTGACTGGCGGCCCGGCAGAGCCGGCTCCGCGGGCGCTGCTTGATAGGCACCTCGCTTCGCTTGTGCGTTTGTGCTCGTCCGGCCGCGATCGGCGCTTTAGTGGCCGCTGGATTCCGTTCATTTCTGACGACCACCGTTTTGTAGCGTGGCTATCGTGTGGGCACACGCTTCACATGGAGTCCACCATGCATGCCCTGTCCCAACCCTTCGAGATGTCGTCTGGCGCAACCTCTGGTGTCGGTCGCCCTGTGGCACTGATCGACGACCTGAAGACGCTGGGGCGGTTTCGCACCAAGATGGCGGAGCAGGAGTTGCCGGTGAACGTGGCGCGCATGATGTTCGACCGGCCTTATGCCTTTGATCGCATCGCCATGGCGCACAGCAGCGCCGATGCGAGCTTGCAGCGCCTGGCCTTGCAGCTGTTTGCGCAGTACGCCAAGACCGAAGAAGCCGCACACTGAGTCGGCCTCAAATCCTACGCAGGGCTGCCTCACGGGTGGCCCTTTTGCTTTGTGGCTTCGCTACCATCTCTGATCGGCCAACATCGGGGGACGCGCCATGAAATGGGAAGGCAATCGCCAAAGCGACAACGTTGAAGACGCACGCAGCAGCGGCGGCGGCCGTGGCTTCTCATTGGGCGGTGGGCGGGGCATTGGTCTGGGCACGGTGGCGGTGGCCTTGGTCGCCGGCTGGGTCTTCGGCATCAACCCGCTGACGGTGCTGGGCATGTTGAGCGGTGAGGGCGGCGTGGCGCCGCAAACGCAGCAGGCGCCCGCCCAGCGCCCGCCGGCCGACGACAAAATGGCCCAATTCGTGTCAGTGGTGCTGGCCGACACCGAAGACGTGTGGCGCGAACAGTTCAAACAAATGGGCAGCACCTACCGCGAACCCAAGTTGCGCCTGTTTCGCGGCAGCGAGCCCACGGCTTGCGGGCAAGGCCAGGCCGCCATGGGGCCGTTCTATTGCCCGGGCGACCAGAAGGTCTACATTGACCTGACCTTCTACGAAACCATGCGCAACCGACTTGGTGCGCCCGGTGACTTTGCCCAGGCCTACGTGATTGCCCACGAGGTGGGCCACCATGTTCAAAACCTGATGGGC
Source organism: Rhizobacter sp. (assembly GCA_014379885.1). The sequence continues at coordinate 2,946 of JACMKW010000257.1, read as the reverse complement.
ATCACCGGAAAGGTTGACAGCATGCGCGGCAAGGGGAGCGAAGCGCAGCAAAACGCGCTCAGCGTGCGCCTGGAGCTGCAGGCCGATTGTTTTGCCGGGGTGTGGGCGCACCATGCGCAGAACGCGCGGCAGATCCTGGAGCAGGGTGACGTGGAAGAAGCGCTCAACGCCGCCTCGCAGATCGGTGACGACTCCCTGCAGCGCAAGTCGCGCGGCACGGTGCAACCCGAGACCTTCACCCACGGCAGCAGCACGCAGCGGGTGGCCTGGTTCAAGAAGGGCATCCAGACCGGCAGCGTGGCGCAGTGCAACACCTTCGAGGCGAGGTCGTTCTAGTTTCGGCAGATCAACTGCGCACGAACACCAGCCATCCGAGGTAGGCCAGGTAGGCGCACACGAAGCTGCCCCCTTCGAGGCGCGAGACCAGCCGGTCGGTGCGAAACACAGGCCAGCACAGAACCGCCGCCGCAGCGGCCAGCGGCAGGTCGATCAACAGGATGTCGCGGCCGATCGCCACCCCGTCGGGCGCCACCATGCAGGTGATGCCGAGGATGACGAGCACGTTGTAGATGCAGCTGCCGATGAGGTTGCCCACGGCCACGTCGCGGTCGTTCCGGAGAGTGGCCATCACCGTGGTGGCGAGCTCGGGCGCCGAGGTGCCGATGGCCACGATGGTCAGCCCGATGATCGCGTCTGACACGCCCCAGGCCTGCGCGATGTTCACCGCGCTTGACACGAGCAGTCGGGCCCCGAGCACCGTCAGCGCAATGCCCACCAGCAGCAGCAGCGTGTTCCAGGTGGCATGTGGAGCGCTGCGCCTGGTGCCGAGCGCGGCGGCGTTGTATTCCTCGGCGAACTCGCGCTTCAGCGCCCGGGTCTCGCGGCGGTTCAGCGGCACCATCGCCACGGTATAGGCTGCCGCGCCGAGCAGCAGCAGCGAGCCTTCGGTGCGGCTGAGCACCCCGTCCCAGGCCATGGCAATGAGCGCCAGCGACGAGGCAATCATCACCGGCACGTCGAGCTGGATGCTCAGCAAGCGCATCGGCAACGGGCGGATCAGTGCACTCAGCCCGAGGATGAACAGGATGTTCATGATGTTGGTGCCGGCGATGTTGCCCACCGCCAGCGAGCCCTTTCCTTCGAGGGCGGATGTCACGCCCACCGCCAGCTCGGGCATGGTGGTGCCCACCGTCACCACGGTCAGCCCGATGACGATCGGCCTGATGCCCAACATCACCGCAATGCGCGAGGCGCCGCGCAGCAGCATCTCTGCGCCGAGCAAGATGACCACCAACCCGGCGATGAAGATGATGCCGGGGTGCGGCGTCAAGTCAGCGGGCCAGGTAGCCCCCGTCGACCGCGTAGTACGCGCCGGTCACGAACGAGGCACGTGGCGAGCTGAGCCACAGCGCCAGCTCGGCCACCTCTTCCGGGCGGCCCAGGCGGCCGATCGGGTGCTGCGCTACCAGGGCCTGCTGGGTGGGCGCGTCGCTCTCCAGTGCCGCGATCATCGGCGTGTGGATGAAGGCCGGCCCGACCACATTGACGCGCACGCCGAGAGCGCTGTATTCGAGCGCTGCCGCCTTGGTGAGCCCGACCACGCCATGCTTGGCCGCGGTGTAAGCCGGCGCGTTGGCAAACCCCACCTGCCCGAGGATGGAGGCGATGTTCACGATGGCGCCGCCGCCGTCTTTCAGCATCTGCGTGATCTGGTACTTCATGCCGTAGAACACGCCGGAGAGGTTGACGTCGATGACGCGCTGCCAGCCCTCGATCGGGTAATCGGCCGTGGGGCCCATGTCGCCGCCGATGCCGGCGTTGTTGCAAGCGATGTCGAGCCGGCCGTAGGCCTTCACGGCCCGCTCCACCAGCATGCGTGTGTCGTCGGGCTTGGCCACGTCAGCGCGCACGAACAGCGCCTGCCCACCGGCCTCGCGCACCATGCGCACGGTTTCTTCGCCGCCGGGGCTGTCGAGGTCAGACACCAGCACCCGCGCGCCTTCCTCCGCATAGAGCACGGCAATGGCGCGCCCGATGCCCGAGCCGGCACCCGTGACGAGCGCCACTTTGGCTTGCAGCATGTTGTCTCGCGACATGGTGATCTCCAATCGTCAAAAGTCGATCAGACCACTGCGCTCACGGAAGGGGTTTGTCTTGCGTCAAGCGCTCGGCCTCGCGTCTCGCGTGCGCAGCACCCATTTGCGCAGCTCCGAGAGCCACAGAACCACACTGCCCATCGCCACGCAGACGGCCCATTGGTCGATGCTCAGAGCCACCGTGCCAAAGGCCGTGTTGAGCGGGCCCACGTGGACCACCGCCACCTGCAGCAGAACCGACACCGCGACCGCTGCCCATAACCAGCGGTTGGCAAACAGCTGATGAAAGGCGCTGGTGGTCTCGGAGCGGGCGTTGAAGCAGTTGAACAGCTGCGCAAATACCAGCACGGTGAAGCCGGCGGTGCGTGCGTTAGCGATGTCGTGCGTGCTGAAGCGGCCTTCGATCAGGCCACCGGGCAGGAACAAATCGATGGTGAGCAGCGTGGCCAGCGCCATCACCAGGCCCACCCACATCACGCCCCACCACATGCGGGCGTCGATGGCACGCTCGGTGCTGCGCCGCGGCGGCCGTGCCATCACGTCGTCGGTTTCCGGGTCGACCCCCATGGCAAGCGCTGGGCCCGAGTCGGTGATGAGGTTGATCCACAGGATCTGCGTGGCCAGCAGCGGCAGCACCAGCGCTTCGCCGCCCCCGCCCAGGTCTCCAAGGCCGATCACGCCCGCGCCCACCACGCCTAGAAACACGGTGAGCACCTCACCCATGTTGGACGACAGCAGGTAGCGCAAGAACTTGCGGATGTTGTCGAAGATGGCGCGCCCCTCGCGCACGGCCTCGACGATGGTGGCGAAGTTGTCGTCGGCGAGGATCATCTTGGCCGCCTGCTTGGTG
>JACMKW010000256.1 GCA_014379885.1 Rhizobacter sp. | reverse complement strand
CGCGTCATCGGGCCGGTGGTGTCTTGCGAGCCCACGCTGGTCATGCGCGGTTCGCAGTAGGTGCCGGGGCGCACGCCGACCTGTTCGCCGTTGACGATGGGCAGGCCGCAGGCGCGGCCGACCATCTTCTGTGCGAGCGAGAAGCCGCGTCTGGTGTCGACCGGGTTTTGCGGCAGACGAAAGAGGGTGGAAGGCGGCAAGCCAAGCGCTTCACGCGCCTTGGCGGTCAGGCCGCGGCCGATGATCAGCGGAATGCGGCCACCGGCGCGCACTTCGTCGAAGAGCACGTCGCTCTTGACCTTGAACTCGGCAATCACCTTGCCGTCTTTGAGCGCGTTGCCGTCGTAGGGGCGCAGCTCGACCACGTCGCCCATGTTCATCTGGCTCACGTCGAGCTCAATCGGTAAAGCGCCTGCGTCTTCCATGGTGTTGTAGAAGATCGGGGCAATCTTGGCGCCCAGACACACACCGCCGAAGCGCTTGTTGGGGATGAAGGGGATGTCTTCGCCGGTGAACCACAGCACGCTGTTGGTGGCCGACTTGCGCGAAGAACCCGTGCCGACCACGTCGCCCACATAGGCCACCAAGTTGCCCTTGGCACGCAGGTCTTCGATGAATTTGATGGGGCCGCGCTTACCGTCTTCTTCCGGGGTGATGCCGTCGCGCTTGTTCTTGAGCATGGCCAGCGCATGCAGCGGGATGTCGGGGCGGCTCCAGGCGTCGGGTGCGGGCGACAAATCGTCGGTATTCGTTTCGCCGGTCACCTTGAAGATGGCGACGGTGATGCTTTGTGGCACTTCGGGGCGCGAGGTGAACCACTCGGCATCGGCCCAGCTTTGCAGCACCGACTTGGCGTTGGCGTTGCCGCGCTCGGCCTTTTCTTGCACGTCATGGAACTGGTCGAACATCAGCAGCGTGCCCTTGAGGCCCTTGGCGGCAATGCCGCCCGCGGTGGCGTCGTCCAGCAGGTCAATCAGCGGGCTGATGTTGTAGCCGCCGAGCATGGTGCCCAGCAGTTCGGTGGCCAGCTCGCGCGAGATGAGTGAGCAGGTTTCAGTGCCATGAGCCACGGCAGCCAGGTAAGAGGCCTTGACCTTGGCGGCGTCGTCCACACCGGCCGGTACGCGATGGGTGAACAGGTACACCAGGTTGGCGCCTTCGCCCGCCGGCGGTGCTTTCAGCAACTCGATCAGCTCGCCCGTTTGTTGCGCCGACAAGGGCAGGGGCGGAATGCCGAGCGCGGCGCGGTCAGCGACATGTTGGCGATAGGCTTGAAGCATGTAGGTCTCCGGGTGGATGCAAAGCGAGAGGAACGGTCAATGCAAGCAAGAAGCTTGCGAACTGCGGGGCCACGTGGGCGGCTGAGAACTTGGGGTGACGAACTGGCTCGCCGTTGAGGCGACAAGGGCACGCCCGCAACACACCACCGGTGCGGCGAGATGGGCGGGTCGTGCGCTTGCCATGGATCCTGCTGCTTGCGTCGTTTGGAGGACGGTCTTACTTGGGTTGCGCGTCTTTGAAGGCGCGCTGCTTTTCGTGCACGCAGTCGTCGACCAGGCGCTTGCCGGCCTTGGTATCCATCAGCATCGACTTGTTGGCAATCTGGATCAGCAGGCCCACACCCTTCACGTCTTCCAGGCGCAGCGCGCCGGTGGACGACAGCACGGGCTTCATGGTGTAGACGGTCTTGCCGAACTTCACGTCCACGTAGCCCGGGAACTTGGGGTTCATGCCGACGTCGAGGGTTTGCTTGTAGTCGCACTCGTAGAGGCCAAAATACGTGCGCTCAGCGGCGTCTAGCTGGGTTTGATCGGCCTGCGCCAAAGGTGCGGCAGCGGCGGCGGCAGGAGCGGCTTTCTTCGCGGGAGCCTTGGCGGCCGGCTTTGCGGCGGGTGCGGTCTGGGCCACAGCCGAGGCGCCGGCGAATGCAAAGGCGACTGCGAGAACAGCGGTACGGATCATGAAATCACTCCTGAGGTTAAGGAAGCACGGATTGTGAAGGGCCGCTAACTTCCGCTTGGAGGGGCGCATTCCCTGATTGAAACAAATTGCACCGCAGCCAGGCGTTGCGTGAGCCACCCCACCGGCGAGGCCCGCCCGAAGCGAGCCCGAGGGGCACCATGCGCGAAAGCGGGGCGTGCGCGAAATCACGAACATCTCGGCCACGCGGATGGATCTTTCCCCGTCGGGCGTGTTAGCGCTGGCTGCACGGCCCCGTGCAGCCAGGAAACATTTGTTCGCCATCTCGAAAATGCCGTGTGTGTTGCAGTTCACACCCGCACTCCGTTGTCGTTCAAGAAGAAGGCTTGCCGCACTTCGATGGGCAGGGCCTGGCCGGTGCGTTGTGCGCGTTCCAGCACGTGCCAGAAGTAGCGGTAGCTGGCGCGGTCGTGCAAGGTGTCGCGGTGGCTGATGGGCGCCCAGTCGTTGGCAAGCGCTGCCATCAGGATTTCGGTGGCTTGATCGGTCTCGGCCACGGTAGGCGCAAAGGCTTCGACGATGGGGCGAATCTGGTCTGGGTGAATGCTCCACATGCGCAGGTAGCCGAACTGGCGCGAGGCCTTCTGGGCTGCTGCGCGCAGCAGATCGAGCTTGCGGAACTCGGTGACCACGCAGTGCGAGGGCGTCTTCCGGTGCGCATGGCAGGCGGCCGAAATGTCGAGCTTGGCGCGCACCACGAGCGGGTGCTCGAACTGCCCTACGGCGCTCATGCCCGTTTGTGGAATGGCACCACGGTGCGCCGAGACAAAATCCATCAAGCCGAACGACAGCGATTCGATGCGCGGGTGCGCGGCAATGCGATCCACCTCGCGCAGCGCGCCGTGCGTTTCGATCAGCATGTGCACGGGCAGGGCGCTTTTGTGGCCATGCTCCAGCAGGGCACGGTCGATGGCATTGACGGCGGCCTGCGCTTGCTCAAAGCCCTGAATCTTGGGCACCATCAGGTAGGCCAGTCGCGAACCGGCCGTTTTGACCAGCGTGGCCACGTCGACATCGAAGGCGGGGTGATCCACCGGGTGCACCCGGGCGCCGACGCGCCCATGCACGTTGCGTGGCGACACGGCCAGTTCGGCCGCCAGATGCGCATGCTCGGCTTCGCCGCCCACCGGGGCGCCGTCTTCGCAATCGAGCGTGACGTCAAACACCGGCCCCAGCTCGGCCTGCAACTGCAAGCTCTTGAGCATGCGCGCCTCGACACCCGCGTAGTGGTCACAGACCGGCAGGGCCGGTGCGGCCTCGGCGCTGTCGAACAGCGCTTGTCGGGGATGGATGCGTGCGGCGCTCATGTGGGAGGGAGTAGTTTCAGGTCGAAAAAAAGGCCAGCAGCTTCATGTACCGGCCTTTTCTTGCTGCTGAGCAGTGATCAGAGCAGGTGCTTCACACCGTCTTGCTCGCCCTGCAATTCGGCCAGGGTCTTGTTGATGCACTCTTGCGAGAAGGCGTCAATGGACAGGCCGTCGACGATTCGGTACTCACCGTTGGCGCAGGTGACCGGGAAGCCGAACATCACGTCCTTCGGAATGCCGTATTCGCCGTTCGACGGGATGCCCATGGTCACCCACTTGCCATTGGTGCCCAGGGCCCAGTCGCGCATGTGGTCAATGGCGGCGTTGGCTGCCGAGGCAGCTGACGACAGGCCACGTGCTTCGATGATGGCGGCACCACGCTTGCCAACGGTGGGCAGAAACACGTCTTTGTTCCACACCTGGTCGTTGATCATGTCCTTGACCGATTGGCCGTCGATCGTGGCGAAGCGGTAGTCGGCGTACATGGTGGGCGAGTGGTTGCCCCACACGGCCAGCTTCTCGATGCTCGACACCGGCTTGCCGGTCTTGGCGGCCAGCTGGCTGGCGGCACGGTTGTGGTCGAGGCGCAGCATGGCGGT
>JACMKW010000255.1 GCA_014379885.1 Rhizobacter sp. | reverse complement strand
CGCTCAGACGGCAACGTGTTCATCGACGCCCTGGTCGTGCGCAACGGCACCAATATCTCGTTCTCCGGCACGGGCAGCGGCGTGCCCGTTCCAGTGACAGGCAGCCTGGCCAGCAGCGTTGCCAGCTCCGGCGGCACGGGCAACACCTCCAAGGCCGCTGACGACGCCGCCAAGAACGCCACCGCAGCCGCCCGCGCCGCCACCGCTTCGGGCGTGCAAAAACCGAACATCCTGACGGTCGAGGTGCTGGGCTTTGGCGACAAGAACTGCAAGGAGCAGGAAAAAGACTGCTTCGCCAAATGACGAACCCGCAGACCCACGCGCACGCGGTGGGGCCCGTCGCTGCGGGCCGGCCCTTGCGCCTGCTCAACGTCATCCGTTCTGTCGATCCGGCTTCCGGTGGCATGGCCGAAGGCCTGCGCCAGTCGGTGCTCGCCACACGCGCCATGGGGCATGTGGAAGAAGTGTTGACGCTCGATGCGCCGCATGAAGCATGGGTGCGCAGTTTTCCCGCCACCACCCATGCCATCGGGCCGGCTGCCGGCTTGTATGGGCACAGCCAGCAGCTCGTGCCCTGGTTGCGTGACAACGCCCAGCGCTATGACGCGGTGGTGGTGCATGGCCTGTGGCAGTTTCACAGCTTGGCCGTGCACCGCGCCCTGCGTGCTGGCCCGGTGCCGTATTTCATCTACCCGCACGGCATGCTCGACCCGTGGTTCAAGCGCCGCTACCCGCTCAAGCACTTGAAGAAGTGGCTCTACTGGCCGTGGGCCGACTACCGTGTGCTGCGCGACGCGGCGGCGGTGTTGTTCACCGCCGCTGAAGAGGCGAGGCTCGCGGCCCAATCGTTCTGGCTCTACCGCGCCAAGCCGGCCGTGGTGGGCTATGGCGTGGCGCTGGGCGACCCCGCACTGCTTGGCAGCGCTGAAGAGTTTGCTGCCGCGTGGCCGCAGACCCGTGGCAAGCGCATCGCGCTTTTCATGAGCCGCCTGCACCCGAAGAAGGGCGGCGACCTGTTGATCGAAGCATTTGCACAGATCGCCGACAGCGCGCCCGAATTGCACTTGGTGATGGCCGGGCCTGACGGCTCGGGCGTGCGTGCGGAGCTGGAAGCGCTGGCCGAGCGTCTGGGGGTGGCGCACCGCATCACCTGGACGGGCATGTTGAGCGGCAGCGCCAAGTGGTCGGCACTGAAAGCGGCCGAGGTGTTCGTGTTGCCCTCGCACCAGGAGAACTTCGGCATTGTGGTGGTGGAGGCGCTGGCGATGGGGGTGCCGGTGCTCATCTCCGACAAGGTGAACATCTGGCGCGAGATTGTTGACGGTGGCGCAGGCTTCGCGGCGAGCGACACCGCCGCGGGCACGGTGGAGTGCCTGCAGGGGTGGTTGAAGCTGACTGAGGCGCAACGCAGCGCGATGAAGCTGCGGGCTGCCGCCTGTTATCAGCAGCATTTCCACATGGCGGCGGCGGCACGGCGGCTGATCGACACCATCACCCCGCATGCGGGGGGTGCTCCTCTGGAGCCGGCATTGATTGCTTCTGCCGTCAATTCACGGCCCTGAAATAAAGCCTGTCTATTCTCGTCGGCTGTTCCTCGAACTTGGTTCCAACCGCCGGTCATGAAGAAACTTGCTGTTTATGCCCTGGCACTGCTGTGCCTGCTTGCCGCTGGCACCTCGCATGCAGCGTGGAACGCCGACTGGAAGCAACGCACCAAGATCGGCCTGAACACCGCGGCCGACGGTGCCGCCACGGCGGCTGTGGCCGATTCGGTGCCGGTGCTGGTGCGTTTGCACACCGGCAACTTCGGCTTCGTCGATGCCAAACCCGATGGCAGTGACTTGCGTTTCATCGCGGGCGACGACAAGACCCCGCTCAAACACCACATTGAAAAATTTGACGGCTTGAACGAGCTGGCACTGGTGTGGGTGCAACTGCCCAAGCTCGCTGCCGGCAACAAGGCAGATTTCATCTGGCTGTACTACGGCAACCCCAACGCTGCACCCGGCGAAGACGCCAAGGGCAGCTACGACGCCGCACAAGGCCTGGTCTACCACTTCGGCGAGCGTGAGGCCTCACCGCAAGACGTGACCGCCAACGCCAACAACGCGCTGCGCTCCACCGCCAAGGTCAGTAGCGCCGGTTTGATCGGCGGCGGCCTGAGCTTTGATGGCAACGGAGAGCTGGCGCTGCCGGCCACGCCGTCGCTCAAGCCGGGTGCCAACGGCATGACCATTTCAATGTGGGTCAAGGCGATCGACGCGTCTGATGCGCAGCTCTACGCTCAGACCGACAGCGCCGGCGCGTTGCGCGTGTCGCTGCGCGGCGGCAAGCTCGTGGCCGAGTCGGGCGCGCTGGCCGCCGCGTCTCCTGCGTCCATCACCCCCGGTGTGTGGCAGCACGTGGCGGTGGTGGTCAAGGATGGCTTGGCGGTCTATCTCAACGGCCTGGAAGTGGCCAAGGCAGCAGGCGCCACGCCTGAGCTGGGCAGCGCCGCGGTGGTAGGCAAGGGCTTCAAGGGTGAGATCGACGAGTTGCAGGTGGCCACCACCGCACGCTCGCCCGATTGGGTCAAGCTGGCAGCGCTCTCGCAGGGGCAAGACCAGAAGCTGGTGGTGTATGGCCCGCCCGAAGCTGGCGAGGCAGAAAGTGCGTCGTACCTCAAGATTTTGTTGAGTGCAGTGACGCTCGACGGCTGGGTCGTCATCGGCATCTTGATGGTGATGTTTGTGTTGAGCCTGTGGGTGATGTTCACCAAGACGATGTTCGTGCACGCCGTAGCGCGCGACAACAATCACTTCAAGTCGCAGTTCGACCAGATGTTTTCCAACATCGCCACCACGGAAGAAAAGCGCGAGCCCACCAAGTTCCGCAGTTCGTCGTTGTACCGGCTTTACGCTTCGGGTGCCGAAGAGTTGCGCCAACGATTCCAGGCCTACGCCAAGGCCGGCCGCGAGGCGGTGCTCACTGACGCATCGATCAACGCCATCCGCGCTACCGTCGACGCCCGCCTGGTGCGCGAGCTGCAGGGCCTCAACTCGCAGATGGTGTTGCTGACGATCTGCATTGCCGGTGGTCCCTTCCTCGGCCTGCTCGGCACGGTGGTCGGCGTGATGATCACCTTCGCTGCGATCGCGGCAGCCGGTGACGTGAACGTGAACGCCATCGCGCCCGGCATCGCCGCTGCGCTGGTGGCCACGGTGGCGGGCCTCGCGGTCGCCATTCCCGCACTGTTTGGCTACAACTACCTCACCAGCAAGATCTCCGAGCTGACCTCCGACATGCAGGTCTTCATCGACGAGCTGGTCACCCGCATCGCCGAGAACCACTCGGTCTAACCCCATGAAGATCCAGGGCGCCAACAAGGCTTACGACGACATCAACGTCACGCCGATGCTCGACCTGGCCTACGTGCTGCTGGTGATCTTCATCATCATGACCACAGCCTCGGTGCAGGGCATCAAGGTCAACCTGCCCAAGGCCAGCGCCGCGCCCAGCCTGGCCAAGCCACAAACCAAGGCCATCACCATCCGCGATGACGGGCAGATGTTTCTCGACACCTACCCGGTGACGCTGCAAGAGCTCGAAGACCGCCTGCGCCAGATGAAGGCGGTGAACCCCAGCTTTCCGGTCGTCATCAAGGGCGACGCGAAAGTGCACTACGAAAAAGTCGTCGACGTGCTGGACCTGATGGGCCGCCTCGACATCACCCAGCTCGGCCTGGTCACCCAGCGCCTGGTGAAGTAAGCGCCTGTTGCGCAACAAGGGGCTGACGATGTACGACGACGAGCCGGTTTCTGGGCGCCCGTGGATCAAGAAACTTGGCCTGGGCCTGCTGGCGCTCGGCCTGATGGCCGCCGTGGTGTGGGCGCTGATGCAGTACCTCGCCAAGCCGGCGGCCAAGCCGCGTGGTGTGCAGCAGGTGGCGCTGATCAAGCAGCCACCCGCCCCCCCGCCCCCGAAGCCACCCGAAAAACCGCCCGAGCCGCCGAAGGTGAAAGAAGAAGTCAAGATCGACCAGCCCAAGGACGAGCCCAAACCGGACGAACCCAAGCCGGCCGACGAAAAGCCCGCCGCTGACAAACCGCTGGCGGTGGACGCCGATGGCAGCGCCGGCGCAGACGGTTTCGGGCTCGCCGCCAACCGCGGCGGGCGCGACCTGTTGACCACCGGCGGTGGCGGTGGAGGTGCGTACTACTCCGGCCTGCTGCAGCGCCATTTTTTCGAGGCACTCACGCGCAACCGCAAGGTGCTCAAAGACGACTTCCGGGTGGTCGTGAAGGTCTGGGTGGGAGACGACGGCCGTGTGCAAAAGGCCGACATCGTCAACGGCTCGGGCAACGCGCAGGTCGACGACATGATCCAGCTCACCTTGCTCGAAATGAGCCCGTTGAAAGACATCCCTCCCAGCTCAATGCGCCCCATTCAGCTGCGTTTGAGCAACCGCGCCTGACGCGCCGCTCGCTCTCATCACCTCGTGCACCCATGAACTTCACTCCCTTTCGCCTGACCGCGGTGCTTGCCCTGGCCTTGTGCGCCTTGCCAGCAACGGCGGCCCCCGAAGCCGATGCCGATGCCGTGCGCGCCGCCACGGTGAAACTGATCAACCTGCTGGTGGAGCAGGGCGTGCTCACGCGTGAGAAGGCCGAGGCCTTGCTCGCCGAGATGAACAAGCCTGCTGCGGCGCCGACAACACCGGCACAAGCACCCGCACCGGTGCGGGTGCCTTACATGCCCGAGTACCAGCGCAAGGAATTGAAAGACGAGATCCAACTCGACTTGGCCGCCCAGGCCGCGCGCGAGGGTTGGGCCAAGGCTGGCTCGGTGCCGGCCTGGGTGCGCAGCCTGGTGTGGG
>JACMKW010000254.1 GCA_014379885.1 Rhizobacter sp. | reverse complement strand
CGGCATCATGACGCTGTCGGGTGCGTGGCACAAACTGCGGTCCGACCCGATCCTCAAATTCCTGATCGTGTCGCTGTCCTTTTACGGCATGAGCACCTTTGAAGGCCCGATGATGGCGATCAAGACCGTCAACGCGCTCAGCCACTACACCGACTGGACGGTCGGCCACGTGCACAGCGGCGCACTCGGCTGGGTGGGCCTGATCACCATGGGCTCGTTGTACTACCTGATCCCGCGCATGTTCGGCCAGACCAAGATGTACAGCGTCAGGGCCATCGAGTTGCACTTCTGGATCGCCACCGTCGGCATCGTGCTCTACATCGCCGCGATGTGGATCGCTGGCGTGATGCAAGGCCTGATGTGGCGTGCGGTCAACCCCGATGGCACCCTGGCCTACAGCTTCGTCGAGGGCGTGAAAGCCACCTTCCCGTTCTATGTGGTGCGTCTGGCTGGCGGGCTGCTTTACCTCGGCGGCATGCTCATCATGGGCTGGAACGTGGTCAAGACGGCGCTCAACGGCAAGTCGGTCGCGGTGGCGATCCCACCGGTGGCCGCGGCCTACGCCTGACCTGAAGCAACACGCGAGAACACCATGGCACAGCAACACAAACCCGAACCCGGCTTCAGCCACGAGAAAATCGAGACCAACAATTTCCTGATGATCGTGCTCATCTTGCTGGTCATCGCGGTGGGCGGCATCGTCGAGATCGTTCCGCTGTTTTTCCAGCGTTCGACCACACAACCGGTGCCAGGCCTCAAGCCCTACACCGCCTTGCAGCTCGCGGGGCGTGACATCTACACCCGTGAAGGTTGCTACAACTGCCACTCGCAGATGATCCGCCCCTTCCGTTCGGAGACGCTGCGCTATGGCCACTACTCCACGGCCGGCGAGTTCGTCTACGACCACCCGTTCCAGTGGGGCAGCAAGCGCACCGGCCCCGACCTGCACCGTGTGGGCGGCAAGTACAGCGACGACTGGCACCGCATTCACCTGATCAACCCGCGCGATCTGGTGCCCGAATCCAACATGCCCGCCTACCCCTGGCTCGAACGCGCCAAGGTCGATGGCGAAGCCTTGCCCACGCACCTGAAGGCGCTGCGCGTGGTGGGCGTGCCGTACACCGATGCCGAGATCGCCGCTGCAACCGAAGCGGTGAAAGACAAGACCGAACTCGACGCGCTCATCGCCTACCTGCAGGTGATGGGCACGGCACTGAAGCAGTAAGAAAGAAAACCATGGACGTCAATGACCTCAGAATCGTCGTCACCGTGCTGTCGCTCGCATGCTTTGTTGGCATCGTGGTGTGGGCATGGTCGCGACGCAACCAGTCGCGGTTCGAAGAGGCGGCCCTCATCCCGTTCATGAACGAGCGCAAGGGAGGCCACGATGAGTGACTTCTTCAACAACGGCTGGTCGATCTTCATCGCCGTTGCCACGGTGTTGTCGCTGATCGCCTGCCTGTGGTTGCTGGCCGTGGCCAGCAAGCGCCAGGTCATGGCCGGCGACAACAGCACCGGGCATGTGTGGGACGAAGACCTGCGCGAACTGAACAACCCGCTGCCACGCTGGTGGGTGATTCTTTTTGTGCTGACCGTGTTCTGCGGCGGGGCTTACCTGTTCCTCTACCCCGGTCTCGGCAGCAACGCCGGCAGCCTGGGCTGGACCAGCCAGAACGAATACGAAGCGGAGCAGAAGCAAGCCCAACAAGCCATGGGCGACGTGTATGCGCGCTACGTGTCGCAACCGGCCGACGCGCTGGCCAAGGATCCGGCGGCCATGGCCATCGGTGAGCGCCTGTTCATCAACAACTGCGCTACCTGCCACGGCTCCGATGCACGCGGCAGCAAGGGGTTCCCCAACCTGACCGACACCGACTGGCTCTATGGCGGCTCGCACGAGACCATCAAGGAAACCATCACCAAGGGCCGCCAGGGCGCCATGCCCCCGATGGCGGCAGCCGTGGGTACGGGTGAAGACGTGAGCAACGTCGCCAACTACGTGTTGAGCCTGTCGGGCAGCCCGCACAACTCGATCAAAGCCTACTCCGGCAAGGCCAAGTTCGGCGCCTGCGCAGCGTGCCACGGTGTCGACGGCAAGGGCAACCCCGCGCTCGGCGCGCCCAACCTCACCGACAAGGTGTGGCTGCACGGCTGGGGCGAAGACGCCATCGCGGCCATGGTCACCACCGGCAAGACCAATGTGATGCCGGCCCACGCCTCGCGCCTGTCGCCCGAGCAGATTCACGTGCTGGCCGCGTACGTGTGGAACCTGTCGCAGACCGCCGCCGTGGCCAGGCAGTAAAAGCAGCAGCAACGGGGTTGCCGGGCCAACACAATGAAGGATTCGAGTTCACCGGTCATTCCGATCGTTGCCGCTCATGCCGCCACAGGCACTGAGGGCGAAACCGTCTGGCTGTACGAAAAGCAAAAGAAGATCTACCCGCGCTCGGTCAGTGGCATCTTCGCCAACTGGCGCTGGTTGATGGTCTGGGTGACGCAGATCGTCTTCTACGGCCTGCCCTGGCTGCAATGGAACGACCGCCAGGCGGTGCTGTTCGACCTGGCCTCGCGCCGCTTTTACATCTTCGGCCTGGTGCTGCACCCGCAAGACTTCATCTTTCTCACGGCGCTCTTGGTCATCTGCGCCTACTCGCTCTTTTTGTTCACCGCCGTGGCCGGGCGCCTTTGGTGCGGTTTTGCCTGCCCGCAGACGGTCTACACCGAGATCTTTCTGTGGGTGGAGCGCCGCACCGAAGGCGACCGCATCGCACGCATGCGGCTCGACGCCGCACCCTGGTCGTTCAACAAGCTGTGGCGCAAGAGCGCCAAGCAGGCCATCTGGCTCGCCATCGGCCTGTGGACCGGCTTCACGCTGGTGGGCTACTTCACGCCCGTGCAGGTGCTGTGGGGCGAAGCGTTCACGCTGACCTTCGGGCCCTGGGAATGGTTCTGGGTGCTGTTCTACGGTTTCGCCACCTATGGCAACGCGGGCTACCTGCGCGAGCAGGTCTGCATCTACATGTGCCCGTACGCGCGCTTCCAGAGCGCCATGTTCGACCGCGACACCATGATCGTGAGCTACGACCCCCAGCGCGGCGAGCCGCGCGGCTCGCGTGGGCGCAAGGTCGACTACAAGGCCAAGGGCCTCGGCGACTGCATCGACTGCTGGCTGTGCGTGCAGGTGTGCCCCACGGGCATCGACATCCGCGAGGGCCTGCAGTACCAGTGCATCGGCTGCGCCTCGTGCGTGGACGTGTGCAACCAGGTGATGGACAAGATGGACTACCCGCGCGGGCTGATCCGCTTTGCCACACAAAACGGCCTGCTGAATCGCTGGACTTCGTCGCAGACGCTGCAGCGCGTGCTGCGCCCGCGGGTGCTCATCTATGGCGGCGTGCTGGTGCTGCTGTGCATCGGCTTTGTTGCGAGCCTGGCAATGCGCAGCCCCTTCCGTGTCGACGTGGTGCGCGATCGCGGCACACTCGCGCGCCAGGTGGGCGAAGGGCAGATCGAAAACGTGTACCGCCTGCAGGTGATGAACGCCACCGAGTCGACCCAGCGCTACCGCGTGCTGCTCGACGGCCTGCCGGGCGCGGTGCTGAACTCCAAGCCCGACTTTGAAGTGGGCCCGGCCGAGGCGCGCTGGCTGCCGGTGAGCGTGCAGATCCCGCCCGAGAGCGCGAAGAACCTGGGCGCGGGGGCGCACCCCATCCACTTTCGCATTGAACGCATTGCCCAAGGCAGCGAGGCCCCCGCGGCGGTGCAGGAAAAATCAACCTTCGTTGTGCCGCGCTAACCCCCCGTCAGGAGATGAGCATGAACCCGGCAAAGAAAGAACTGAAGGACCCCAATCCACCCTGGTGGCGCGTAGGCATGGTGTGGCTGGTACTGGCTGGCCCGGCGATCGTGGTGGTGGCGAGTTTTGCCACGCTGCGCTTAGCGCTGGTGCATGGTGACCCAGTCATCAACGAGCCGCCCGCGCAAAGTGAGCGCGACACGTCTCTGGCACCCGCCGTCAAGGCGCGCAACCACGCCGCCACGCCCAAACCATGATCACGGTGATCAAGCAACGGGCGTTGCAGATCCTGTGGCCGGCCTTTCTGATGGCCGGCGTGCTCGAAGTCTTGCTGTTTGCCGTGGTTGACCCCAGCGACCTGCAGTGGTTCGGCGGCCCGCCGATCGATTGGCCGCGCCAGGCGATCTACACCGTGACCTTCTTGATCTTCTGGGGGGTGTTGGCGGTGTCAGGTGCGCTCACCGTGATGCTGATCCGGGGTGACAACGACGTCAACCGGGACGACCCGTTTTAGGTGGCGATTGAGGGACTGCACCTGATCGGTCTGATCCTTCGACAATCGCGGGGCAGTGGCCGCAGCGCGGTCGAAGCTTTGGCACAACCTGGCGTGGCTTCGATACCTCAGCCCGAACGGGGGGGGTCAGCCCGAACGGTGGGAGTACAGCCCGAACGGTGGGCCCGAACGGTGCGACTCAGCACCGCGCGCTGTTCACCAGCCGCTGCAGGCCCGCTTGGTCCAGGATGCGGATGTCTCGCTGCTTCACTTCAAGCAGCCCATCGTCGTGGAACTTCGAGAAAGTGCGGCTTACCGTTTCGAGCTTGAGCCCGAGGTAGCTGCCGATTTCTTCGCGCGTCATGCGCAGCACCAGCGACGACGCTGAAAAGCCCCGCGCTTGCAGGCGCTGCGCCAGGTTGAGCAGAAACACCGCCAGGCGCTCCTCGGCGCGCATGCTTCCCAGCAGCAGCATCACGCCGTGGTCGCGCACGATCTCGCGGCTCATGATCTTGTGGAACTGGCGCTGCAATTCGCCGAACTCGCGTGACAACGACTCCAGCTGGTCGTATGGGATCACGCACAGCTGCGAGTCTTCCAGCGCCACGGCGTTGCAGTTGTGGCGCTCGCTGCCGATGCCGTCCAGGCCCAGCAACTCGCCCGCCATCTGAAACCCGGTGACTTGGTCGCGGCCGTCTTCCGACAACACGCAGGTCTTGAAGAAGCCCGTGCGTACGGCATAAAGCGACTGAAACGCATCACCCGAGCGAAACAGCAGGTCGCCGCGCGCCACGCTGCGGCGTGTGCTGACGAGGGTGTCGAGCCGCTCCAGGTCCTGGTTCGACAGCCCCACGGGCAGGCAAAGCTCGCGCAGGCTGCAACTGGAACAGGCCACCTTCAGCGCGGCCGGGGCGATGCCCACCCCCGCGCGTTTGGCCGGCTGCCGGGTTGGCGCGCCAGGGCAGGTGGTGTTCAGCTCGTTCGGGGGAGTTACGGTGTCGTTCATGATGTATCTCAATACCGGGCCGATTCTGTTGCCGGGGCCGGTTGGCACGTTTGATACGCATCAATACGGCCCCTGGTCGCTTGGGCACAGTAGGGGCACCATGAGCGAAATTCTGTGCCCCACGGGCGACACGCCCACCCCCACCGCGACCATCACCCCCGAGCTGCTTCAACGCTTCGACGTGGCCGGCCCGCGGTACACCTCGTACCCCACCGCTGACCGCTTTGTCGAGGCCTTTGGCGCCACCGAGTACGCCCAGGCTGCACGCCAGCGCGCAGAAGGTGCGCTGGCAGGCGGCAGGCCGGCGCTGTCGGTGTACGTGCACATCCCGTTCTGCGAATCGGTTTGTTACTACTGCGCCTGCAACAAGGTGGTGACCCGCGACCACGCGCGCGCCAGCGAGTACCTTGACGCGCTGGAGCACGAGATGGCCCTGCACGTGGCCGCGCTCGGCGCGGTGCACAGCGTGTCGCAGCTCCACCTGGGCGGCGGCACACCCACCTTCCTGAGCGACGACGAACTTGACCGCCTGATGGGCGCGTTGCGGCGCAATTTTCGCGTGGTGCCGGGCGCAGAACTGTCGATCGAGGTCGACCCGCGCACCGTCAGCCGCGAGCGCCTGGCGCACCTGGCCAAACTGGGCTTCAACCGCTTGAGTTTCGGCGTGCAAGACTTTGATGAACAGGTGCAGCGTGCCGTGCACCGCGTGCAGCCCTTCGAGTCAGTGAAGGCCTTGGTTGAAGCGGCGCGTGAGATCGGCTTCGAGTCGATCAACGTTGACTTGATCTATGGCCTGCCGATGCAAACACCGGTCTCGTTCCAGCGAACGGTGACCCAGGTCAACGCCTTGCGGCCCGACCGCATTGCGCTGTATGCCTACGCCCACCTGCCGCAGCGCTTCAAGCCCCAGCGCCGCATCTCCACGGCCGACATTCCGCCGCCCCCGGATCGTGTGGCCATGCT
>JACMKW010000253.1 GCA_014379885.1 Rhizobacter sp. | reverse complement strand
GCCGAGCTGGCGCACGACGCGGCCGACGTGCGAACCGCCGCCCTGGCCATCCTGAACCCCGACACCCGCATCGAGATCGCCCATCGCCAGACCTGGCTGGGGCAGTTGGCGGCGGCCGTCGTGCCGGGTTTCTCCATGCAGCGCTTCGAGCGGGTCACGCAGGGAACGCTGGCCGATGTCGAGTTCGGCGCTGACGGGCTTGGCTTGTCGGTCATGGCACCGTTTGCCGTGCTCAGTGGCCCGACCCAGCTGCGAAGCCACCAACGCGGTGCCGTCATCCTCAGCTACGACCTGAGGGCCGAGCATGCCGCCTTGAGGGCCAGGCAACTGCGCTCCCATGTGCCAGAGTTGCTCGGCGCCTTGGTCTTGATCGTGTTGCTGCCACTGCTGCTGCAGCGTGTCGTCACACGCCCGCTGACCGCCTTGAGTGAGGCCAGTCGCCGCTTGGCGGGAGCACCCGGCGCGCCGCCCGAGCCGGTTCCCGAAACCGGCTCGGCTGAGGTGGCGCAGTTGGCGCGCAGCTTCAACGAGATGGCGCGCACGGTTCAGGTCGCGCAGGCCGGCTTGGCACAAAGCGAGTTCCGTTTGAGAGCGACCTTCGAGCTGGCGGCCATCGGCATCGCTCACGTCGCAACGGATGGGCGCTTCCTGCGTGTGAACCGCCGGCTTTGCGACATGCTCGGCTACTCCAGCGAACAGCTGCTTCGCATGAGCGCGCAAATGGTGACGCATCCGGACGATCTGGAGGGCGACTTGGTGCTGTTGTGTCGCCTGATGGACGGCCAGGTGCTGAGCTACACCAGCGAGAAGCGCTATCGCCACGCCAACGGAGAGATCGTCTGGGGTTCGTTGAACGTCGCTGCGGTTCATGGCGAAGGGCCGGCGCCGGAGTTTTTTATCTCGGTCATTGAAGACATCACGGCCCGAAAGCTTGCGGCGGCTGCGCTGCTGGTGGCTCAGGCGGCGGAGCAAGCCAACGCCTCGAAGACCGAGTTTCTGTCGCGCATGAGCCACGAGCTGCGCACACCGCTGAATGCCGTGCTGGGTTTCGCGCAAATTCTGCAGCTTGATTCGACGGAGTCGCTGAGCACCAACCAACGCGCCAAGGTGCGCCACATTGCCAATGCGGGCACGCATCTGCTGGCGATGATTGACGATGTGCTCGACCTGTCGCGCATCGACAGCGGCAACATGAGGGTGACCTTGCAAAGCGTGCCGGTGGCCGGCCTGGTAGATGAATCACTGGCGCTGGTATCGGCTTGGGCCGACGAAGCCAACGTTCGCATCGTCCTGGAGCCGTTGGACGACCATGCAGGCAACTTCGTCATCGCCGACCCGCTGCGACTGCGCCAGGCGCTCGTCAATCTGCTGAGCAACGCCATCAAGTACAACCGGCGGGGCGGCCTCATCACGGTCCGTTGGCACGCTGATGCTGGCCAGGGCGGGCGTATTCATCTCTCAGTTCATGACACCGGCAGGGGGCTGAGCGAGGATCAGCTTCAACATCTTTTCGAGCCGTTCAACCGTTTGGGCGCGGATCGCGAGGCCATCCAGGGCACCGGCATCGGCCTGGTGGTGACACGGCGGCTGATCGAGCTGATGGGCGGCTCGCTGTCCGTCCAGAGCGAGGTCGGGGTGGGCAGTTCTTTCGCCATCACCCTGGCAGCAGGCGAAGCCGTGGCGGCGGCCCGGCGCGATTTTGTCGAGACGTCTACCGACCCGACCGCCATGAACCGAGACCAAGCGACTGTCTTGTATGCGGAAGACGATGAAGTGAGCGCCGAGTTGGCCAAAAGCCTGTTTGGGCTGCGCCCGAATTGCCGGTTGGTGGTGGCGAACAGTGGGCGCGCAGCGATTGAACTGGCCCTCACAGAACGCCCCGACATCATCCTGCTTGACATGAACCTGGGCGATCTGACCGGCTTTGAAGTGATGCAGAAGTTGGCAGGCGACCCGCGGACGGCGCATGTGCCCTGCGTGGCACTCTCAGCCGAGGCCATGCCGACCTTCATCGAGGCAGCATTGGCTGCAGGATTCGAGTCTTACGTGACCAAACCTGTCAATGGCAAAGCGCTTCTTCTGTGCGTCGATCGGCTGCTTGCCCGGCGCCGGTGACAGGGGGCCTGGCCAGATCAATTCGCGGCAGCACGGCCGCGAGTAATCAATCTGACTGCGCGGTTGACGGCCGTACCGGTGGCCGCGCGTCCTTGTCATGCCCATCTTCGTCAGCTTGCTTGGTGGCACCCGAGCCGTTCTGGGCAGCAGTACCCAGTGAGGCAATCAACGTCCCGATGGCTCCAAGCACGAGTGACGTGATGAGCGGGTGCGCCTTGGCTGTCTGCGTGGCATTCCATCCGGCCTCCGTCGCACTGCGAAATGTCTGCTTCGCGGCATCGGAAGCCTTGTCGATGACCTTCGACGCTTGGGCGCCAAAATCAGTTGCCGTCTGACTTGCTGCGCTCTTGGTCGGGAGCGAAGCGCTCAGACGCTCGACCAGCTTGCCGAGTTGGCCGCGGAGCTCTCCATAGACGTCATTCGCTTGACCATGGAGGCTCGACAGCCGGCCGCCTGCTGACTCCCGGCGGTGGCTGGCGGCGGCAACCAGAGCCATCACACCGGCTCCCACTGCCGCGGACGCCGCAATCGCGACCAGTGGATGCTGCGCGACCAGTTCGCTCAAGGTTTGGGTCTTGTCGCCTTGCGAGGGCGTGGGCAGTCCCAGCGGATCCAGTTCTTCATTCATGGCAGTTCGCTCCACAGTTGATGGGTAGGTTCCGGGCGTGGGTACGGCCGGCAGTTCGGAAGAATCATCCGTGGCGTGGCGAACGTTGTGTGCAGGCTGTGATGCTGGCTTTTTGTAGGACGATCTGCCAAGCCACTGTTTTGGCTTCACTGGGTTTGCCTGGTTGACCCCTTGGTCGCCAACGACAAATCACGCAGGCGCTGGGGCTCGTCAAGCTCCTCTCATAAGATCGCCTGCTGCAGCGCCGTGTCAGTGCGCGTGAGGAGGAGCCCGATGTCATACCTGTTGCTGATCAACGAACCCATCGGCCAACGCGCCACCCGCACCGCCGCCGAGGGCCGCGAGGCCTTTG
Source organism: Rhizobacter sp. (assembly GCA_014379885.1). The sequence continues at coordinate 6,700 of JACMKW010000253.1, read as the reverse complement.
CGAGCATGCTGCGCTTCGCCGAAGACCTCAAAGCCCGCGGCCTGCTCTTGGCCATGGACTCGCTCAGGTCGCAAAACGACGCCGCTCGCGTCACCGTGCGCAACGGCAAGCCCCAGGTGCTCGACGGCCCTTTCGCCGAGGCCAAGGAAATGATCGGCGGCTTTTTCCTCGTGAACTGCAGCACCCGCGCCGAAGCGGTGGCCCTCGCCACCGAATGCCCGGCGGCCCAGTGGTGCACGATTGAAGTGCGTTCGTCGGGCCCTTGTTACGAGTGATGGGGTGACTGCGGGTTTTTACCGAACATAACCCTGTCGCTCTCTGTCGCGCTCTGTCGATTTCGCAGCGCCTCGTTCGTCGTGTGAATGTGAACCCGCTCTTTGAGTGACCGGTTCCGCCCACAGACCAACAGGAGAGCCGCCATGCGATTCATGATCATTGTGAAAGCGACGCCGCGTTCCGAAGCCGGCGAGATGCCCGAGGAGCCCTTGCTGGCCGCAATGGCCGACTACCACGAGCAGTTGCAGAAGGCCGGCGTGCTGCTCGACGGCAACGGCCTGCACCCGAGCGCCAAGGGCTGGCGCATTCGCTACAGCGCAGGCCGGCGCCAAGTGGTCGACGGCCCGTTCGCCGAGACCAAGGAGCTCATCGCCGGCTACACCATCCTCCAGGTGCGCTCGCGCGAAGAGGCGCTGGAATGGACCCGCCGCTTCCCCGCGCCCATGGGCGAAGCGGAAGACGCCGAGATCGAAGTGCGCCAGCTGTTCGAACTGGAAGACTTTTCCCGGTGCAACGCCGTCGAGCGCTTTCGCGAGATGACCCTGGGCCAGGGAGCCGCAGCATGATCGCCGCCATCGCCCTGGCGGCCGTGGTGGCACTCGCCGCCTCGCTGCTGTTGTATGCCGCCACCCGGCCCGACACCCTGCGCATCGAGCGCTCGGTGCTGATTGCAGCCCTGCCGCACAAGATCGTGCCGCTGATCAACGACCTGCCACGCTTCAACACCTGGAACCCGTACAACCAGAAAGACCCGGCCATGAAGGGCAGTTACCGCGGCCCGAGCAGCGGCCCCGGCGCGGCCTTCGATTTCGACGGCAACAAGAACGTGGGCAAGGGCAGCATCCAGATCATCGAGCCCTCGGGCCCCAGCCGCGTGACCATGACGCTCGACATGACGGCCCCCATGGCCTGCCACAACGTGATCAACTTCATCCTCGACCCGCAAGGCAATGCCACCGAAGTCACCTGGGCCATGCAAGGCCCCTGCCCATTTCTCGGCAAACTGATGGGCGTGATCTTCAACATGGACAAGATGGTCGGCCGCGATTTCGAGAGCGGCCTGGCCGGCCTGAAGCGCATCGCCGAACGCACCTGAACTCCTACATCCAACCAACCCACAGAGACGCCTCATGAACAAGCTCATCTTCGTCAACCTGCCCGTGAAGAATCTGCCCAACTCGCGCGCCTTTTTCGAAAGCATGGGTTACAGCTTCAACCCGCGCTTCAGCAACGACCAGGGCGCCTGCCTGGTGATCAGCGACACCATCCACGCGATGCTGTTGACTGAGCCCTTCTTCAAGACCTTCACCAAGAAGCCCATCTCGGACGCAAAGAACAGCATCGAGGTACTGATCTGCCTGTCGTGCGAGAGCAAGGCCGAGGTCGACCAGCTCGTGGCCAAGGCGGTGGCGGGCGGAGGCACCACGCCCAATGCGGTGCAAGACTACGGCTTCATGTACAGCCACGGCTTCGAAGACCTCGACGGCCATGTGTGGGAGCTGATGTACATGGACCCGAACGCTCCACCACCCAACTGATGACAGCTCACACGACTCAGCAAACCATCGATGCCGTCTGGCGCATCGAGGCGGCCAAGATCATTGCCAGTGTGGCGCGCATGGTGCGCGACGTGGGCTTGGCCGAAGAGCTGGCTCAAGACGCGCTGGTGGCGGCGCTGGAGCACTGGCCCAACGACGGCGTGCCGAACAATCCGGGCGCGTGGCTCATGACCACCGCCAAACACCGCGCACTCGACCACCTGCGCCGAGACAAGCTGCTCGCCGCCAAGCACGAGCAGATCGGCCATGAGCTCGAAGCGCAAGAGGCCTTGATCGTGCCCGACTTCGTCGACGCCCTCGATGCCGCGCGCGCCGACGATATCGGCGACGACCTGCTGCGCCTGATCTTCACCGCCTGCCACCCGGTGCTCTCGACCGAAGCGCGCACCGCCCTCACGCTCAAGCTGCTGGGCGGCCTGAGCACCGCCGAGATCGCACGCGCCTTTCTCGTGCCCGAGCCCACCATCGCCCAGCGCATCGTGCGCGCCAAGCGCACTCTCACTGCCGCCCGCGTGCCCTTCGAGCTGCCGCGCGGTGATGCGTTGGCCGAACGGCTGGCCTCGGTGCTTAAAGTGATCTACCTCATCTTTAACGAGGGCTACACCGCCACCGCGGGCGACGACTGGATGCGCCCGACCCTGTGCGACGAAGCCGTGCGCCTCGGCCGTGTGCTCGCCGGCTTGGCACCTGACGAGCCAGAAGTGCATGGCCTGGTCGCACTGATGGAGTTGCAGGCCTCACGCACCGCCGCACGGGTCGACGCAGCCGGCCGGCCGGTGCTGCTGCTGGAGCAGGATCGTACGCGCTGGGATCAGCTGCTCATTCGCCGCGGCCTTGCCGGTCTGGCCCGCGTGGAGGCCCTGGGCGGCGCGCTCGGCCTGTATGCCTTGCAGGCCGCCATTGCCGCCTGCCATGCCCGCGCTCGCAGCGCCGAGCAAACTGATTGGGCACAGATCGTGGCGCTCTACGACGCGCTCGCACAAACCGCCTCCTCACCTGTGGTGGAACTCAACCGGGCGGTGGCGGTGGGCATGGCTTTCGGCCCGGCGGAAGGGCTCGCGATCATCGACACCATGCGCCACGACCCTGCACTGCAGAGCTACCACTGGCTGCCCAGCGTGCGCGGCGACCTGCTGGCCAAGCTGGGCCGCCACAGTGAAGCGCGTGCCGAGTTTGAGTGCGCTGCCGCACTGACACGCAACGAGCGGGAGCGCACGCTCCTGCTAAATCGGGCGGCCAACGCCGCCACACAACCCTGAAAGGAAATCACCATGAACTACGTCGATGGTTTTGTCGTCGCCGTCCCCACCGCCTCGCGCGAGGTCTACCGCAAACACGCCGAGATAGCCGCCGTCGTCTTCAAGGAGCAAGGTGCACTCAGCGTGGTGGAGTGCTGGGGCGACGACGTGCCCGAGGGCAAGCTCACCTCGTTCCCGATGGCCGTGCAGCGCAAGGCCGACGAAACCGTGGTGTTCTCGTGGGTCGTGTGGCCCTCCAAGGCCGTACGCGATATAGGCATGCAAAAGACGATGGAGGACCCAAGGCTCAAGAACGTGACGATGCCATTCGATGGAAAGCGGATGATCTACGGCGGCTTCCAAGTCATCGTGGACGCGTGAGTCAGCCGCGCCACAAGGTCGGCCCGGTCACTCGGGATCAATCTTGGCGGCGCGGATCACCCCACCCCAGCGCTCGATCTCGCCGGCCAGCAACCGCTCCAGTTCGGCCGGCGTGCTGGCTGCAACACGCATGCCGAGCTTGGCGAGCTTGTCTTTCACGGCTGGCGATGCCACCGCCTCGCGGGCAGTGCGGTTGAGCAGCTCAATCACTTCAAGCGGCGTGCCGGCCGGCGCAGCCAAGGCATTCCAAGAGGCGACGTTGTAGCCTGCCACGCCAGCCTCGGCCACGGTCGGCACCGTGGGCAGAGCCGGGTTGCGCTTGTCCGACGACACGGCCAACGCCTTCACCACACCGGCCTGCACTTGCGGCAGCATGGGCCCGACGATCTCGAACGCGAGGTCGATCTCGCCCGCGCGCAGCGCCGTCAACACGGCCGGGCTGCCCTTGTAGGGCACGAGCAGCACATCCAACCCCGCTACCGTTTCGAACATCTTGGCCGCGAGGTGCTGCGTGCTGCCGGCCGAGATGCTGCCCACGTTGAGCTTGCCGGGGTGGGCCTTGGTGTGCGTCACCATGTCCTTCAGCGACGCGAAGCGCGAGCCAGCCACCACGAAAAGGCCGAGGTCGAAGTACCCCAGCGTGCTGATGGCGGCAAAGTCTTTCCGGGTGTCGTAAGGCAGCTTCTTGAACAGCCCCACGCTGACCGCGTTGCCGTTGCTCATCAGCAGCAGCGTGTAGCCATCGGGTTTGGCAGAGGCCACCGCCTGGCTCGCAACGATGCTGCCCGCGCTGGGGCGGTTGTCCACCACGACCGGTTGGCCCAGGCGCTGGCTCATCACCTCGGCCACCGCGCGGGCGGTGATGTCGGCAATGCCACCGGGCGCGAAGGGCACCAGCAGCTGGATGGGTTTGTCTGGATAGCGGCTCTGCGCCTGCACAAGACCGGGCAGCACGGCTGCGCCGATGACGGCCAGAGCACGCCGGCGGTCCAGGGGAAAGAGCACGTTTGCATGCATGAGCCGAGAGTATCTCGCGGGGTCGCCCCGCCCGACCGGGTTGCACAATGGCGCCGCATGTTCACCCTGACCCGCCTCACGATCCAGCGCGCCCGCAAAGAACGCCTGCCCCAGATCGCCGGCAGCCTGACGTTCACGACCCTGCTGTCCATCGTGCCGTTTCTCGCGGTGAGCTTGGCGCTGTTCACGCGCTTCCCGGTGTTCAGGCGCTTTGAAGGCGCGCTCGAAGAGCATCTGCTGAAGAGCCTGCTGCCACCCGACATTTCGCGCACGGTGCTGAAGTACCTGCACCAGTTCGCCGCCAATGCGAGCGGCCTGACGCTGGTGGGCTCATTGTTCTTGCTGGTAGCGGCATTTGCAATGCTGCTGACCGTGGAAAACGCCTTCAACCAGATCTGGGGTGTGAAGAAGAACCGCCCGCTGCTCAAGCGCATGGGCCTTTACATGCTGGTGCTGGCCGTGGGGCCACCGGCCCTGGGCGTGAGCCTTTGGGCGACCTCGTACGTGCTGGGTGCATCGATGGGGTGGATCGGCAGCCTGCCGCCCTCCGCGAAGTTCGTGTTGAACCTGGGCCCGCCGGTGTTGAGCTGGGTGGGGTTGGCCTGCCTGTTCCACTTCGTGCCCAACACCAAGGTGCGCTGGCATCACGCCATCGTGGGCGCCTTGATCGCCAGCATTGCGCTTGAGCTGGGCAAGCGTGGTTTTGCCACCTACCTGCTCAAGATCCCGACCTACAAGGCCGTGTACGGTGCCTTCGCGGTGTTCCCAGTTTTTTTGCTGTGGCTGTACTTTTCATGGTTGGTGACGCTGGCGTCGGCGCTGGTCACCGCCAACATGGCGCGTGGGGCGCCGCGGCCCGGGCGCGCGCGGTAAATCGCCCCTTGCGGAGCGGAACGCTTCTCACGCCCGTCGCCCAATGTACGTTAGTGCACAGACGCCAGTCACCGCACCCGCTACGCTGAAACGCACACACGCCAACGCTGATGCAGCTTTGCTCAGCGATCAAGTGCAAAGGCGGGTTGAAAAGATGATGCATGACTTCTTGGCCAACAACCATGACGAGTTGATCGCGCGGTGCAAGGCCAAAGTTTCCTTACGTCCACGGCGCAATGCCACAGAGGATCAGCTCAAGAACGGTGTCCCGCTTTTCCTCATGCAACTGACACGAACACTCGTGGCCGAGCAACACGACGAAAGCGCTGAGAGCCTGCGAATATCCGGCAAGTCAGGTGGCGATGCTGCCGCCTTGTCCGAAATCGGCGTTGGCGCTTCGGCCCACGGCAAAGCCCTCCTGGCCCTCGGCTTCTCCGTTGACCAAGTGGTTCACGACTATGGCGATTTGTGTCAGGCGATCACGGATTTGGCCCACGAAAGGGATGCCCCGTTCGCCGTCGAAGAGTTTCGAACTCTGAATCGCTGCCTGGACAACGCCATTGCCGACGCAGTGACCGAATTCAGTTCGCAGCGCGACATCATCACTGCCGACCGGTTGTCGTCCGAAGCGAACGAGAGGCTCGGGTTTCTGGTGCACGAGTTGCGCAATTCGCTCCAGCTGGCGAACCTCTCCGTTCGCGCCATGGAACTCGGGGGCCTGACCTTGGTAGGGGCCACCGGCTCGGTGCTCAAACGAAGCCTGGCGTCGATGCGCACGCTCGTCGACGGCTCGCTCGCTGAGGTTCGAGCGAACCATGCTGTGCCGCTTCCCCGCACCATCTTTTCGCTCGCTGCCTTCGTGCAAGACGCCGGAACTTCGGCCCAGCTGGAGGCAGAAACCAGGGGTTGTGTTCTTGTGGTGGCGCCGGTCGATCTTGTCCTTAGGGTGGAGGCCAACCGTGATCTGTTGTTGGGGTCATTGGCAAATCTTTTGAGCAACGCCTTCAAGTTCACTCACCGCCACACATCGGTCAGCTTGAACGCTTACGCTCTTGAGGATCGCATCCATATCGACGTCGAAGACCGGTGCGGCGGCCTCCCTTCAGGCTATGCCGAGACCATGTTCACGCCGTTCGCTCAGCTTGGTGCCGACAAGAGCGGGCTCGGGCTCGGCCTTTCGATCGCGCGACAAAACGTCGAATCCATGGGCGGAACCTTGACGGTGCGAGATGTGATTGAAGTCGGTTGTGTCTTCACGATCGGGTTTCCCATCAGCACTGTCGACAGGCGAACAGACGTGAGCCCCGACACGCCGAGTTGACCCGCCTTCTTCGTGACGCCGGGCACGAAGTGACG
>JACMKW010000252.1 GCA_014379885.1 Rhizobacter sp. | reverse complement strand
GGGCGCCGTGGCCACGCTGGCGGCGCGCTGCGCGCGCGCGCTGGGCGGACGCACCTTCGTGCTTACCACCACGCTGCGTGCCTTGCAGACGATTGGTGAGAAGCTGCGCGACACCTTCGAGTCCGAATGCGACAACATCCAGGTGCTGGTCCAGGGCAGTGCGCCCAAGCGGCAGTTGTTGCAGCAGTTCCTCAATCAACCACGCTCGGTGCTGGTGGGCTCGCAGAGCTTTTGGGAAGGCATCGACGTGCCGGGCGATGCCCTGCAATGCGTGCTGATCGACAAGCTGCCGTTCCCGCCACCGAACGACCCTCTGGTCGAGGCACGTGTCAAACGCCTGGAAAGCGAAGGTCGCAACCCGTTTGCCGACTACTTTGTCGCCGAAGCGGCGGTGTCGCTCAAGCAGGGCGCGGGACGCTTGATCCGCAGTGAGACCGATCGTGGCTTGTTGGTGATCTGCGACCCACGCATGGCAGGCATGAACTACGGGCGACGTTTGCGCGATGCTTTGCCACCCATGACGCGCTTGCTCAATGAAGGGGAGGCGCTGGCCTGGCTGGAAAGCCTGACGGCTGCGTCTTTGCCGTTCTGAACCGCAGGTCTACTTCTTCGTTGGCGCCGCTGCGATGAAGCTGCTGTTGGGGAAGTTCTTGCGCAGCACCCGGTTGGCGTCATCGCGCAACTGGTCGAGCCCGAGCTTGTCGTAGCTTTGCACCATGATGGCCAAGGCCTCTTCGGCGGCGGGGGCCTGCTGAAATTCTTGCAAGGTTTGTTGCGCCCGGTTCACCGCGGCCAGGTAGGCGCCGCGCCGGTAGTAGTAGCGCGCCACGTGCACTTCATACGCCGCAAGCGAGTTGACGATGTAACGCATGCGCACGGTCGCGTCGGGGGTGTACTTGGACTTGGGGAACTGCTCGATGAGCTGCTTGAAAGACTGGTACGAATCGCGCGAAGCCTGCTGATCGCGCTCCGACAGATCTTGGTTGGCCAGGTTGCCGAAGATGCCCAGGTTGTCGTTGAAATTGATCACGCCTTGCAGGTACAGCGCATAGTCAAAGGCGGGGCTCGTGGGGTGCAGCTTGATGAAGCGCTCCACAATGGCCAGGGCCTGCGCTTTTTCGCCGGTGCGGTAGTTGATGTAGGCACGCTCCAGCTGGGCTTGCTGCGACAAGAGCGTGCCGGCAGCGCGGCCTTCGAGGCGTTCATACAACTTGGCGGCCCGTTCGTAGCTGCCGGCGGCGGCTTCTTCCTTGGCCTCTGAATACAATTTCTCCACGCTCATGCCGGCGGTTTCGTCTTTGGGCGTGTTGCTACAAGCGGCCAGCAGCCCTGCCAACATTGCCAAGCTACAGGCGTGGCCGAGCAAGCAAAAAATCCGATTCATGGGCTTCATGGCACCGCGGGAGCGGCGCTTCCAGTGAGAAGAAGAGAGCAAAGATTATATGGTTCACCCTTCAGCGCAGACCGATCAACCCTTGCTCGCAGAACCCGAGGACGACGATGCCCCCGAGCGCCGCACGGCCGTGGTGAGCCGCGAGTTGCATGGTGTGCGCCTCGACAAGGCCCTGGTCACCATGGCCGATGAGTTTTCGCGCAGCCACCTGCAAAGTTTGATCGAACAAGGCCATGTGCTGGTCAACGGTACGGTGGCGAACTCCGCGTCGCGCAAGGTGCTGGCTGGGCAGCAGATCGACATTGACCTCGTGCCCACGCCCGAAAGCCGTGCATTCCGGGCCGAAGCGATGGTCTTGCCCATCGTGTTCGAAGACGAGCACCTGATGGTGATCAACAAGCCAGCGGGCCTGGTGGTGCACCCAGCGGCCGGCAACTGGTCGGGCACCTTGCTGAACGGTGTGCTGGCCCACCATGCCGCGGCGGCCACCTTGCCGCGCGCTGGCATCGTGCACCGACTCGACAAGGACACCTCGGGCTTGATGGTGGTTGGCAAGACGCTGCAGGCCGTCACGGCGCTGGCGCGAGCCATCGCTGCGCGCGAAGTGCACCGCGAGTACCTGGCGCTGGTGCATGGCCACCTGGGCCAGGCGTCATTCCGCATCGATGCGCCGCTGGCGCGCGATCCGGCGTCGCGCGTGCGCATGGCGGTGGTGGCCAGTGGCAAACCCGCGCAGACCGACGTCACACGCTTGGCAGTGACCGAAACGGCAGAGGGCCCGGTGAGCGCCGTGCGATGCAAGCTGCACACCGGGCGCACCCATCAGATCCGCGTGCACATGGCCTCGCGTGGCTACCCCTTGTTGGCCGATCAGATGTACGGGGGGCACCCGGCGCTGGGGTTGCAACGCCAGGCACTGCATGCCGCGCGCCTGGGCCTGGTGCATCCGCAGACCGGCGAGATGCTGTGGTTCGACGCCGAGCCGCCCACCGATCTGGCAGCGGCCTGGCAACAGGTGGATACGAGACATGGCGGCCCCTGACGAGGTTCTATACAATGCGCTCCAACCCCTTCCCTGGCATTAAAGCGTTCGACGCTGCGCACCGCGCCCCCGCCAACGGAAGTGACCGCGCCGAATGAGGCGCGAGAGTGGTTCACCGCGATGAACGGTTTGAACCGTGAGGTCACCCACTCAGCAGCCTTGATATGGACCCGCCACCAGCCGGCCCGTCCTTGCGAAAAGCTGCTGTGAAAGAGCCCGATCCCAGAGAGCCCTCTGGCCCTCCCGACTGAGGATGTAGACGAAGTCCATGAACACACAGGATGCAAAGCGCGTCTTAGAGACCGCGCTCATCTGTGCACAGCAGCCCCTGCCCCTGAGGGACATGCGCACACTCTTTGCCGATGAACTGGGCCCCGACAGCCTGCGTGCCCTGCTCGACGAGTTGATGCGCGATTGGCAAGGCCGCGGCGTGGAACTGGTGGCGCTGTCTACCGGCTGGCGCTTCCAGAGCCGCCCCGAGATGCGCGACTACCTCGACCGGCTCAACCCCGAAAAGCCGCCCAAATACTCACGTGCCGTGATGGAAACGCTGGCCATCATTGCGTACCGCCAACCGGTGACGCGCGGCGACGTTGAAGACATCCGTGGTGTCACGGTCAGCAGCCAGATCGTCAAGCAGCTCGAAGACCGAGGCTGGATCGAAGCCATCGGTTACCGTGAAGCGCCTGGCCGCCCGGCGCTGTTCGCAACCACCAAGCAGTTTCTTGATGACCTGGGTCTGGCCAGCCTAGAGCAGTTGCCCATGCTGGATGGCTCCGCGCCTGGCATTGCGGCGCTGGGCGAGGCCTTGAGCGATCAACCCTCCTTGCTGGAAGAGCCTGCTCAGGCTGCGCTGCTGCTTGACGCTGAGCCAGCTCAAACCGAAGAGCTCCTACCCGTGTCTGACGAGCCTGTGCCTGAACCCGACGTAGCGCAAGGCGTCGCCGATGAGTCGGTTGCCAACGAAGCGGCTGGTGCACCGGCCGAAGAACCCCCTCTTTCTCACCCCGACACTGCGGCCGATGCCGCCCCGATGGATCCTGAAGCATGAATCACCCCGACAACGACACCCCGGCAGACTTGAGCGCCGCGCCCGCAGACACCTCGCAGGCCGAGGCCAAGCCCGTGCGACGTCGCCGTGCGCCCAAGGCCGAAGCGGCTGCCGAAGACGCGCCAGCGGTGCCTGCCGTCGAAGCTTCGGATGACGCGCCCGCCAAACCGGCACGCAAGCGCCGGGCGGCGGCGAAACCGGCCGAGAGCGAAGGCGACACGGGTGCGGTCCAAGTTGAAACGGTGGCTGCTCCTGTTGTCAATGAAGCGCCAGTGGTTCGTTTCTCTTCGCAGGAGCCGGTTTCCGTCGCTGCCCAGAGCGAAGGCGATGGCGGCGAGCGCGGCGGTGAAGGTGAGGGTGGCGAGCCTGCGGTAGGAGCGGAAGATCGCCCACGCTCGTCCAGAAACCGCCGCCGTGGTCGCAAGGATCGCCCACGTGGCGAAGAGCGCGAAGGTGGTGTCGATCCCGTGGCCCCGGTGCAAACGGCAGCGGCGCAGGCTGGCGAGCTGTTTGCCCAGGTGCTGTCAGGTGACTTCGACGTGGAGGCTCCTGCGGTCGAAGGAGAAGAAGTTTCCTCCGAAGAGGCTGCCCCGGAATACAAACGTGTTCTCGCTGCCGATCCCGATGCGCCCAAGCTGCACAAGGTGCTGGCCCAGTCAGGCATCGGTTCGCGGCGCGACATGGAGCAGTTGATCGAAGACGGCCACGTGACAGTGAACGACGAGGTGGCGCACGTCGGCCAGCGCATCTCGTTCGGTGACCAAATCAAGATCAATGGCAAGCCGGTGCGCGTGCGCATCGTGCCGCCGCCGCCGCGCATCATTGCGTACCACAAGCCGGCGGGTGAGGTCGTAACAACCGACGACCCAGAGAACCGCCCCACGGTGTTCCGCCGCCTGCCCCGCCTGCAGCAGGGCAAGTGGCAATCAGTGGGCCGCCTCGATCTGAACACCGAAGGCCTGCTGCTGTTCACCACCTCGGGTGAGTTGGCCAACCAGCTGATGCACCCGCGTTTTGGCGTGGAGCGTGAATACGCCGTGCGCGTGCTGGGCAAGCTGAGCGAAGACGACAAGTCCGAACTGCTGGCCGGCGTGGACATCGAAGGCCAGAAGGCCAGCTTCAAATCGATCGAAGACGGTGGCGGCGAAGGCGCCAACCACTGGTATCGCGTGGTCATCACCGAAGGCCGCAACCGCGAGGTGCGCAAGCTGTTCGACGAGGTGGGTCTCACCGTCAGCCGACTCATCCGCATCCGTTACGGCACCGTGGTGTTGCCCCGCGGGCTCAAGCGTGGTGTGTGGGTCGATCTCGATGACAACGACGTGCGCACCATCCGCCGGCTGGCCAGCGGTGGGGGCGAACAGCGCCCCAACAATGACCGGGGTAACAACGACCGAGGTAATGGTGATCGTGGCAACAACGAGCGCGGCGCCAACCGAGGCAATCAGCGTAATGACCGCAATGATCGGGGGCCCAACCAGCGCAATGACCGGGGCCCGCGCCAAGGCCCTCGTCCGGCCGGCGGGCCGAGCCAGGCGCCTGTTCAGGCCCAGGCACGCGAGACCCCGCGCGACGATTTCGACCGCGACGACGAAGACCTCGATTTCGACCCGAGCAAGATCCCCAATCCGCTGGAACAGACCTTCGACAAGCGTTTCGTGCAAGGCAAGTCGCGAGGCCCGGTGGGTGGTGCCGGCTTTGGCCGAGGCGGTGGCGGATTCGGTGCCGGCGACAGCGCGCCGCCGCGCCCGCAGGGTGGTGGGGCTGGTGG
>JACMKW010000251.1 GCA_014379885.1 Rhizobacter sp. | reverse complement strand
TTGTTGGACAGCTGGCTCACATGCACCAGGCCGTCTTGGTGCACGCCCAGATCGACGAACGCGCCGAACTGCGCCACGTTGCTGACCGTGCCTTCGAGCAGCATGCCGGGCTGCAGGTCTTTGAGATCCGACACGCCTTCGTTGAAGCGCGCTACCTTGAAGTCAGGGCGCGGGTCGCGGCCGGGTTTTTCCAGCTCAACGAGGATGTCTTTCACCGTGATGGCGCCGAACTTGGCGTCGGCAAAAGCTTCGGGCTGCAGCGTGCGCAGCACTTCGCTGCGGCCCATCAATTCGCGCACCGGGCGTGCGGTCTGGTCCAGCATCTTCTGCACGACCGGATAGGTTTCCGGGTGCACTCCGGTCATGTCCAGCGGGTTGTCGCCGTCGCGGATGCGCAGGAAGCCTGCGGCCTGCTCGAAGGTGCGCGGGCCCAGGCCCGACACGTCGAGCAACTGCTGCCGCGTGCGGAAGGCGCCGTGCGCGTCGCGCCAGCGCACGATGCTCGCGGCCACCGTGGCGCTCAGGCCTGACACACGCGACAGCAGCGGAGCTGAAGCCGTGTTCAGGTCCACGCCCACCGCGTTCACGCAATCCTCAACCACCGCATCGAGCGACTTCGCCAGCCCACCCTGATTCACGTCATGCTGGTACTGGCCCACGCCGATGCTCTTGGGGTCGATCTTCACCAGCTCGGCCAGCGGGTCTTGCAGGCGGCGCGCAATGCTCACTGCGCCGCGCAGGCTCACGTCGAGCTCGGGCAACTCCTTGCTCGCAAACTCGCTCGCCGAGTAGACCGACGCACCGGCCTCACTGACCACCACCTTCTCGATGTGGGTGCCAGGCGCGAGTTGTTGGATGCGCTTGATGAGGTCGGAGGCCAGTTTGTCGGTCTCGCGGCTGGCGGTGCCGTTGCCGATGGCGATGAGGTTCACGCCGTGCGTTGCGCACAGGCGGCCGAGCGTGTGGATCGAACCTTCCCAGTCCTTGCGCGGCTCGTGCGGGTAGACGGTGTTCGTGTCGAGCACCTTGCCGGTGGCGTCAACCACGGCCACCTTCACGCCGGTGCGGATGCCAGGGTCCAGCCCCATCACCACACGCGGGCCGGCCGGTGCGGCGAGCAACAGATCGCGCAGGTTTTCAGCGAACACCTTGATCGCCACTTTTTCGGCGTCTTCGCGCAGGCGGCTGAACAGATCGCGCTCCAGGCTCAGGTTGAGCTTGACCTTCCAGGTCCAGGCGATGGTCTTGCGGATCAGGTCGTCGGCGGCGCGCTTGGCATGGCTCCAGCCCAGGTGGATGGCGATGCGCCCTTCGGCCTGCGACGGCTGCCCCGGCACCAGCTCTTCGTCGAGCACCAGCTTGGCGTCGAGAAACTCCTGCGTGCGGCCACGGAAGACGGCCAACGCGCGGTGTGACGGCACGCGGTTGATCGGCTCGTCGTAGTCGAAGTAGTCACGGAACTTGGAGATGTCGGGGTTGTTCTCGTCCTTGCCGTCCATCAGCTTGGAACGCAACAACCCTGCGTCCCACAGCCAGGTACGCAGCTTGCCCACGAGCGCGGCATCTTCGGCCCAACGTTCGCTGAGCAGGTCGCGCACGCCATCGAGCACCGCCAGCGCGTCGGCAAAGCCACCTTCAGCGTTGATGAACGCGGCGGCTTCATCCAGCGGCACCAGCGTCGGGTCGGCAAACAGCTTGTCGGCCAACGGCTCCAGGCCGGCTTCGCGGGCGATCATGCCTTTGGTCCGGCGGCGTGGCTTGTACGGCAGGTAGATGTCTTCCAGCTCCTGCTTGGTCGGCGCGTTCTCCACGGCCGCGCGCAGCTCGGGCGTCAGCTTGCCCTGCTCTTCGATGCTCTTCCGCACCGCGGTACGGCGCTCTTCAAGTTCACGCAGGTAGCCGAGGCGGGCCTCGAGGTCACGCAGCTGCGTGTCGTCGAGGTTGTCGGTCGCCTCTTTGCGGTAACGGGCAATGAAGGGAACCGTGGCGCCACCGTCCAGCAGCTCCACGGCTGCATTCACCTGGGCCGGGCGAACCTTCAGTTCGGCGGCCAACTGCAGAAGAATCTTGTTCAAAACGAGGGGCCCGTGGCAGGGCTGAAAAGGGGAGCGGCGGAGTTTGCCACACGGTCATTCCCCTTCCTCCGCTGCGCGTGGCTACGGCTTGGCCGGTTCGGTCGCAGGGATCAGGTCGCGCTTTCCCTCGGGCAGCTGGGTTCGCAAAAGATCGAGCTGCTCTTTCTTTTCACTCGCGCTCAAGGCCTCGTTCTGGGTGATGAGTGCCGCCTGCATCACGAGGCGCGCGTTCTGGTTCTCCTGGCCAAACAAAGCGGCTGCGGTGGTGTCGTCGAAATGACGGCGCTGCATCAGCGCCAGCTGATCGAAATACGCATTGGCCGCCGCCGGCGTCTCGGGAATGCCCATCCGCTGCAATTCGCCCTTCATGTCGCCCAGGTAGGCGCGGTAGCCGTGGAACATCTTGATGGCTTTTTCGGCATCGTCCTTGGGCAGGCCGTTGCGCAAGGTCCATTCGAGTTTTTCGATCTCCTGCGCCGCGGGCGTGTCGGACATGTTCATCAGCAGGGTGTCGAGCGTGGAGCGGGTGTGCTGGTCAATGTTCAGGCCGCCGGCAAAGCCGAGGTCGAACAAGCGTGCGGCATCAAGCTTCGTCCCCAGCAGGTCGATCTCGACCAGCTTGCTGTCGCCGGTCGACGCGGGCTGAGACATGCCGTTGCCACCTGCGCCACCACCCGTGGACGCGGCGGCAACCTCAGCTGAGGAAGTGGTTGCCGCAGGCTGCGCGGAAGCAAACCACCAGCCCAGGGCCAACACGATGGCCGTCACACCCAACAAAGCAAGGATTCGCTTGTTCAGATCAGTCAATACGGGAGCCCTCAAATCTGTGCACGTTAGTCCATATTTTGCAGTTCCGCCGCCAGCCAACGCTCACACCAGCGAGGCCGCAGCATAGCGGGAGAATGTAAGGCGGCAGATGAATTTCTCTTACTTTCATAGGTAAATCTTCTGCCGATAGAAGCAAGCGATCGCATCGATGGACGGCTCTGCGAGCTTCCGAGAACAATTCACAGCAAGCTCAGGGAAACCGCTATGCGCATAAAGTGAACAGGCGTGCACCATTGCGATGCCAGCAAAAAAGACACCCGTCTACTTACTGGCGCCGCGTTCAGATGAGCCTAGCGTCACCGCACTCCAAGGCAGTCACCGATTCGTTCAACCCATCCACCGAGACAGGAGACAAAATGAAAATTACCTCGCACAGCACCGCTCGAAGCGTTGCCGGTTTTGCCAAGGCGTCGTTGTTCGTCGCAGCCCTCACGATGTCGGCTTTGGCCGCTGCCCAAACCTACGAAAAAGGTCCGAACCCCACCGTCGCCGCGCTTGAAAGAGCTGGCACGTTCGCCACACGCACCACAACGGTGTCGGATCTGGCTGCTGTCGGTTTCGGCAAGGGCACGATCTACTACCCCACTGCCGCTGGCAGCTATGGCGTGATCGCCATCTCGCCGGGATTCACCGCTTACCAGTCGTCCATCAGCTGGATGGGCACTCGCCTGGCTTCGCACGGCTTCGTGGTGATCACCATCGACACCAACAGCACCTCTGACCAACCCGACAGCCGTGGCAGACAGCTCACCGCTGCGCTGAACAAGGTGGTCAGCCTGAGCAGAACCTCGGGCAATGTGCTGAATGGCAAGGTCGATGCGACACGCCTGGCCGTGGCCGGCCACTCGATGGGCGGCGGCGGCACGCTCGCAGCTGCACGCGACAACCCGTCGTACAAGGCTGCTGTGCCATTGGCTCCGTGGCACGGCACCAAGAGCTTCTCGACGGTTCGCGTTCCCACGCTGATCATCGGCGGCGAGAGCGACACCATTGCGGGCGTTTCGTCGCACTCGATCCCGTTCTACAACAGCATCCCCAGCTCCACGTCCAAGGCGTACATGGAGCTGAACAATGCGGATCACTTCTTCCCGCAAGCATCGGCACAGTACCCGCTGGTGGGCAAGTACATGATCTCGTGGTTCAAGCGCTTTGTTGACAGCGACGCTCGCTACAGCCCGTTCATCTGCGGCGCCGAGCACCAAGCCCAGGTGCGCGTCACGTCGAAGATCTCTGACTACCGCTCGAACTGCCCGTACTGATCGACCTGTAGAACCGGTTCCCAGAAGCCGGTCGACAAGACCGCCAGGCGGGAGAGCGAGGTGTCGCAAGACACCTCGCTTTTTTCATGGCTGTGTCTTCTTGACGCAGGCGAATAGAAACATGATTTCTTGGATGAAGCGCTTCGTTGACGGAGACAGCCGCTGCAGCCAATTCCTGTGTGGCTCGCAGCACCAGGCTGACCTGGGCTTCTTCAGCAGCATCTCCAGATACCGCGAGAACTGCCCGTACTGATCACGGGCCGACGGGAGACGTCTCGCTTGCAGCCAGCCAGCGCAACGCGCCGGCACCCGCCACACGAGCGCTGGCAAAACATGCAGTGAGCAGGTAGCCCCCGGTGGGGGCTTCCCAATCAAGCATCTCCCCAGCACAGAACACACCGGGCAACTCCCGCAGCATCAAGCGCTCGTCGAGCGCCTCGAAACGCACGCCGCCGGCGCTGCTGATGGCCTCGTCGATCGGCCGTGTAGCCAGCAACTTCACAGGCAAGGCCTTGAGGAGCCGGGCCAGGCGCGCCGGTTCGTTCATCGCCTCGCGTGGCACCACTTCATGCATGAGCCCGGCCTTCACCCCATGCAGGCCCAGCCGCGCCTTCAGGTGTGTCGACAGCGATCGCGGGCCGCGCGGGTGCGCCAGCTCATCGCGCACCCACTCCAGGCTGCGCCCCGGCAACAAATCGATGTGCATCGTGGCACTGCCCTGCGTCGCGATCTCGTCGCGCAGGAAGCTCGACGCCGCATAGACCAGGCTGCCTTCCACCCCGCTCTCGGTGGCGATGAATTCACCAACTTGCGAGAAGGCAGCGCCATCGATGCCCTTGAACGACAACCCCACCGACTTGAGCGGCTGCCCCGCGTACCGGCTGCGAAAGTGCTCTGACCAGCCGATGTCGAACCCGCAGTTCGATGGTTGCAACGCCGCCAGCGCCACACCGCGCGCTTGCAGCCACGGCAGCCACATGCCGTCCGAACCCAGGCGAGGCCAGCTCGCGCCGCCCAAGGCCAGCACCACTGCCTCGGTGGTCACCACCTGCTCGCCCTGGGGCGATGCAAAGCGCAGCGCGTGGTGCGCGCCCTCTTCCCAACCCAGCCAGCGATGGCGCATGTGAAAGCGCACGCCGCTGGCACGCAACCGCTGCAGCCACGCGCGCAGCAAGGGGGCCGCCTTCATGTCGGTGGGAAACACCCGGCCCGACGAGCCGACGAAGGTGCCGAGCCCCAGCGCATGTACCCACTCGCGCACCTGCTGCGCACCGAACGCCTGCAGCCATGGCGCCACTTCTGCCTGGCGCTTGCCGTAGCGCGAGAGAAACGGTTCGGCCGCCTCGCTGTGGGTCAGGTTCAGACCGCCCTTGCCCGCCAGCAGGAACTTGCGCCCCACCGAAGGCATGCCGTCGTACACGTCAACCTGCGCGCCACCCTGGGCCAGCACCTCTGCGACCATCAAACCCGCAGGGCCACCACCGATGATGGCAACGCGGGGCGCAACGCGCGGCAAATGGGCGGGTGAAGTCATGGCAAATCGTCAGGCAGCAGGGCTCGCATTGTGTGCCAGCGCACGGGCAGCGTAAGGAATGCCAAGCCCGCTGCGACCAAGCGCACGCTCGAGAAAGAGGATCGCACCATGCCCAAGCACATCACCTCGCGCCAAGCCATGCTGGCGGCGGCTCTCGCGGGCACCCTCGCTCCCGTGCAGGCACAGACCTGCATGGCCAGGAGCAGCGCACAGGCCGCTACGGTGGTCGAGCTCTACACCTCGGAAGGCTGCAACTCCTGCCCACCGGCCGACCGATGGTTGTCTCAATGGAAAGCCGAGGCGTCGGTTGTGGCGCTCGCCTTCCATGTCGACTACTGGGACCAACTCGGCTGGGCCGACCGCTTCGCCCAGCCGGCATTCACCCAGCGGCAATCGCAGCAGCAGGCCGTGAACGGCACCCGCTACAGCTACACGCCGCAGATCGTGATCAACGGCATTGACCGCAAGGATTGGTCGGGCGTCTCACCCACGGCCAAGGGCATGAATGCACCGCGCGCAGCACCTGTGCAACTCACCTTGCAGCGCGACGGTGAACGCTTCGAAGCCACGGTGCAACCCGTGGCCAGCGCGATGCGCATCGCTGCCTACTGGGCGGTGACGGAAGACACGCACAGCAGCGCGGTGAAACGCGGCGAGAACGCCGGCGTCACGCTCAGGCATGACGACGTGGTGCGCGAGTTGCTGCCAGTGAGTGCCTGGCAGGCCCAGCCGGGCCAACCCACCACGCTGCGCTTCACCCCGGCCACACGCAGCGACGCAGCGCACCCGCGCCTGATCAAGCTGGTGGTGGTCGACGCCGCGTCGGGCCGGCCGCTCCAGGCGCTGAAGCTCGGCTGCTGAACAAGGCGACGCTCAGCGGTTTCTTCGACCCGAGCTTCATTTCGGCGACGGCCTGGTTCATGGCATTGTGGGCAACTTGGGGGTCCGCTCGCGCGTTCAGTCGCTCGCCCGCAGCGCCTCGCGCAGTTGCACACCCAGCTCGGGCTTGTGCGCGAACGGGTCGGTCGGGTTGCGCACGTTGATGATGTCTTCCAGCCGCGTCTGCACGCTGCCCAGCGCATGCGGGTGGCTGAAGACATAGAACTGGCGCTCGGCCATTGCGTCGAACACCTTCTGGGCAATCATCGCGGCCGTGACCTTGCCGCTGGACACGGCCTTGGTGCTCATGGCTTGCGCGATCAACTGGCTCTTGGTGGGCTTGGCAACGACCTGCATGTCAGCCGGTCGGTTGCGCCCGCTGTTGTGAATACCGGTGGGCACGAAGTACGGGCACAGCACAGAGGCACCGATCTGGTCGGTGACGAGGCGCAGATCCTGGTACAGCGTTTCGCTGAGCGACACCACGGCATGCTTGGTCACGTTGTACACGCCCATGTTGGGCGCGTTCAGCATGCCGGCCATCGAAGCGGTGTTGACGATGTGGCCTTCATACGCCGGGTCTTTTTTGGCCGCTTCCAGCATCATCGGCGTGAAGACACGCACGCCATGGGCCACGCCCATCAGGTTGACGCCGACGATCCACTCCCAGTCTTTCAGCGACTGCTCCCAGATCAAACCACCACCGCCCACGCCCGCGTTGTTGAACACAAAGTGGGGCGCGCCAAAGCGCTCGAAGGTGGCAGCGCCCATGGCCTCGACCTGGTCGGCTTTGGCCACGTCGAGCTTGAAGGGCAGTACCTGGGCGCCCAGGCCCTTGATCTCGGCCACGGCCACGTCGAGTGCGTCTTGCTGCACATCGGCCATGACCACATTCATGCCCACGCGGGCAGCGATGCGCGAAGCCTCCAGGCCGAAGCCCGAGCCTGCGCCGGTGATGACGGCGGTGCCGCCCTTGAAGTTCTTCACTTGGTTTCTCCTGTTCGATCTTGGGTTTTTTGATTGGCGAAGGGCCGTTCCCGAGGCAAATCGCCCCCTCGGGGGGCCTGACGCTACACGGCAGGTTTGGGGGCCTTCACCTG